>NZ_LZEI01000022.1:0-2911 GCF_001693745.1 Gilliamella sp. wkB72
AATGAAAAGATATTTTCTAAGTAGTTTATTGTTAATATTCAGTTGGTTTTGTTATGGGCTAACAGACATCCCGGAATTTGCACATCGTGTTATCGACACGACTCAAACTTTAACCGATTCTCAAAAAGAGTCATTAGAATCAAGCCTAATTGGCTTTGAAAAGCCTCGAACAGATGGTGCCCAGATAGCGGTTTTAATGATTCCCAAACTGGATGATGAAACGGTAGAACAATACGCAGATAGAGTCTTTATTCAATGGAAAATCGGTCGAAAAGGACAAGACAATGGTATTTTATTACTTATTGTTAAAGATGATAAACGTATGCGAATTGAGGTTGGCTATGGGCTTGAAGGAACTATTACTGACTTAGTGGCCAGTAAAATTATTCGTGAACAATTAGCGCCAGAATTTCGACAAAATAACTATTATCAAGGAATTGATAATGCCTTATCTGCACTGAAACAAAAAATCGATAATCCTGCCCCGAAAAGTGAAGATAACGAACAAGGCTTTAACTTGTTATCATCAGAAGATTTTACTTCCATGTTGAGTAATTATGCGCTGGTGTCATTCGTTATTTGTCTTATACTTGCCAAATTATTGTATCGTAAAGATAAAACCAATCAATGTCTTCTTACTGGTTTATTTAACGCTCTATCTGTTGGTGGATTTACCCTTTGGCATATGCGCGATATATTTATTATAGTATTTATCATGTTTGTGGTATTTATTTTGAGTACCATTGCCAGCCGCATTGTGACTCCCGGAGCAGGCGGCGGAAGAGGAAATCATCGAGGAGGAGGCGGTTTTGGTGGTTCTAGCGGTGGCTTCGGCGGAGGTGGTGGCTTTAGCGGCGGCGGTGGTGGTCGCAGTGGTGGCGGTGGCGCTTCCGGTAGCTGGTAAATAGGATAAAAAATAAGGCGCTATATGCGCCTTAATCATATCGATTAATAGCAGTTTATTTTTTACAACAATCGCTAGCCACATCATTTGGGAACAGCAAACCCCACAATTTAAGCAAAAGAACTATTATCAAGGTATTAATGATGCAATTTCGGTATTAAAAGATGTCATAATGGGTAATGAAATTCATCCAGAGAAACAAACCCAGAATAATTATAGAATTAGGTTAAGTGAAATGTTAGATATGATGTTTAACTGGATTATTCAACAAAGCTGGAAAGTGTTTTCTTTTTTGTTTGTTCGTTTTCACGGTTAAATTCGAAAAAAGTGAATTTAAACGCATTATCATCACATCACTATCAAATAGTTTGTTTCTCCTTATTGTAACTTGGTATGTTCACGATTTTAGTTACTTATATCTTACCGATGTCGTTTTTATTTTTGGTATAAATTATGTGTTTGCTAACTTGTTATTCATCGCTATCAGTCGTAAAAACGGCATAAGAAGAAGTCGTAGCGGGAGTGGCAGAAGCAGTCGATCTTCATATAGCTATTCGAGTGCCGAGGCGGAGGTGGCGGCCGCAGTGGCGGTGCATCTGGTCGTTGGTAATGAGATGAACAAAGATCATACTCATTAAGTTTTAATAGTAAGATTTTGATTTGACTATATAATAGTTTTATTTAGCGTTGTTAGTCATGAGGCAGAAAATATAATGAAAAGATATTTTCTAAGTAGTTTATTGTTAACATTCAGTTGGTTTTGTTATGGGCTAACTGACATCCCGGAATTTGCACATCGTGTTATCGACACGACTCATACTTTAACCGATTCTCAAAAAGAGTCATTAGAATCAAGCCTAATTGGCTTTGAAAAGCCTCGAACAGATGGTGCCCAGATTGCGGTTTTAATGATTCCCAAACTGGATGATGAAACGGTAGAACAATACGCAGATAGAGTCTTTATTCAATGGAAAATCGGTCGAAAAGGACAAGACAATGGTATTTTATTACTTATTGTTAAAGATGATAAACTCATGCGAATTGAGGTTGGCTATGGGCTTGAAGGAACTATTACAGACTTAGTGGCCAGTAAAATTATTCGTGAGCAATTAGCACCACAATTTCGACAAAATAACTATTATCAGGGTATTGATAATGCCTTATCTGTGCTAAAACAAAAAATCGATAATCCTACCTCGAAATGTGAAGATAATGAACAAGGCCTTAGGATTGAACAGTTATTTACAGAAAACTTTGCTTATTATGCGCTGGTGTCATTCGTTATTTGTTTTATACTTGCCAAATTATTATATCGTAAAGATAAAACCAAACAATGTTTACGTACTGGTTTATTTAACGCATTATCTGTTGCTGGATACACTCTTTGGCATGTGGAATATATACTTGAGATAGCATTTTTGATGTTTATTATAATGTGTGTCGTATTTGGTTTAAGTACCATGGCTAGCGGCATTTTAACTCCCGGAGCTGGCGGAGGAGGAAATAGTCGCGGAGGAAGTGACGATTTTGGTGATTCTAGCGGTGGTTTTAGCGATAGCGGCGGCTTTAGCGGCGGCGGTGGTGGCCACAGTGGTGGTGGCGGTGCATCTGGTCGTTGGTAATGAGATGAACAAAGATCATACTCTTTAAGTTTTAATAGTAAGATTTTGATTTGACTATATAATAGTTTTATTTAGCGTTGTTAGTCATGAGGCAGAAAATATAATGAAAAGATATTTTCTAAGTAGTTTATTGTTAATATTCAGTTGGTTTTGTTATGGGCTAACAGACATCCCGGAATTTGCACATCGTGTTATCGACACGACTCAAACTTTAACCGATTCTCAAAAAGAGTCATTAGAATCAAGCCTAATTGGCTTTGAAAAGCCTCGAACAGATGGTGCCCAGATAGCGGTTTTAATGATTCCCAAACTGGATGATGAAACGGTAGAACAATACGCAGATAGAGTCTTTATTCAATGGAAAATCGGTCGAAAAGGACAAGAC
>NZ_LZEI01000023.1:0-384 GCF_001693745.1 Gilliamella sp. wkB72
AGCTGCTGGACTCTCTTCTTCTTCTTCATCGTCCTTTTTTTCATCTTCGAAATCATCATCTTCTGCTGATTCGTCGAGCTTATCGTCATCGTCATCTTCAGCTAAGTCGTCGTCTTCAGCATCTAAATCTTTCTCATCTTCATCTGCTGACTGTCGATCGTCTTCAATATCATCCGCTCCTTGTTTATCTAATTCTTCGTCTGACGCTCTACCTGAGGCTTTCAACGAAAAGTTTTTTTTGTCTCGGTTTGCTTTAACACCCATTTTAGGTACTCCATTAATATTGTTAGTATTTTCTGTTGATAGTTTTGCTATTACATCGCGATAACTGCTGATTTCATCTGCCATACCTCTCGCTACAGCGTCATCGGCTAAGAACGTTCC
>NZ_LZEI01000024.1:0-1964 GCF_001693745.1 Gilliamella sp. wkB72
CAGGTATAATAAACGCGGTATATTTAACGGTATAAAAACATATGACATTAAATAATTTATTAAATATCATATGTTTGCTTTGATTTAATTATTCCTGCTGGGGTCAAATTCCCTTAAACTTATTATTACTCTCCTTTACGCCAAAAGCCTTTATAAAACTGGATTTTGGTAGTTTTTCTCACTCAGCTACACTCTCTTTTACGTTTGACAACGCAAACCTTTCTACGGTATATTTACGGTATATTTTAATACCGCAACAAAAAATACCGTAATTATGCTAACTATAAAAGCCATTGATTCAGCAAAACCCAAAGATAAGCCCTATAAGTTACCAGATTTTGAAAGCCTGTATTTGTACATTACACCTAGTGGAACTAAATCATGGCGGTACGATTATAGTTTCAACGGTAAACGGAAAACACTAACAATCGGTAAATATCCGTATATCAGTTTATCTGATGCCCGTAATGAGAAGGATATTGCCAGACAATTATTAGCGCACGGTCGAGATCCATCAGTAGAACGCAAAAAGAAAGCGTTGCTCTCAAACATGGCACAGGGTAATACATTCAGCAAAATAGCTATGGAATGGTACGAAAACAAAAAACGAAGTTGGTCACTAAACACTCGGAAAACCATACTTACTTATTTTGAAAAAGACATATTTCCTTATGTTGGAGAGATGGACATTTCGCAGATAAAACCAATTGAAATGTTAAATTGTTTAAAACAAATTGAAAATCGAGGGGCTTTAGAAATCGCTAAAAAGATGAGGCAGCGGTGTACTGAAGTTTTTCAATATGCAATTATTACAGAGCGAGCAGAGAATAACCCAGCCCGAGAACTGGCAACAGCGATGGTGACACGTACACCTAAAAATTATGCATTTTTAATTGAAGATGATATGCGGGAGTTTATGAAAGCTTTACAAACTTATTCGGGTAATATCCTTGTAAGGTACGCTACCGAGTTATTAATATTAACTGCGGTGCGGACGGTAGAATTGTTGCGGTGTAAATGGGAGTATGTTAATTTTGAGAAACGTTACATTTTACTACCCGAGACATTAATAAAAAAAGACAGGGTGCACATAGTCCCGTTATCAAAGCAGGCTATAAATATACTAAGATTTTTACACCCAATTACTGGGAATTGTGATTTTGTTTTTCCGGGGCGAAATAACATACAATCGCCTATGTCAAATGGTGCTATTTTGGGGTTGATAAAAAGGTTGGGATTTGCCAAACGTGCAACAGGGCACGGATTTAGGCATCAGTTTTCGAGTGTTTTAAATGAGCATAACTTTAATCGTGATTGGATAGAGAAACAACTAAATCACGAGGAGGAGGGTGTGCGCGGTATTTACAATCACGCACAATATTTGGAGGGTAGGCGTCAGATGATGCAATGGTATGCGGATTACATTGATAGTTTAACCGCATAACTGTTTTTCCTGAAACTCCTGTTTTATCTGTTCAAGGTAGGTGTTTACTGTGGACAGTTTCCATCGAGGGTGTCGCCCCAAATATAGATCTGGTTTCGGGAATTTATCCGATGCAACCCACCGATCCAATGTTCTATCATCTATACTGATGTACGCACAAACTTGCGCCTTATTGTATAGTGGGTTTTCTACTATTAGTTTATTTGTCATTATTATTCTCCTAACTCAATATCATTTTTATATAGTTCGCTATATTTAGTCATGTTCGGTTCCTTTTGCATATTCAAGTGCTTTTTTAACAGCGCTTTTTACCAATTGTCTTTGATGAGCTCTTTTATATTTTGTTTGAAATGTTTCAAAATTATCCCCATCTCTGTTAGCGTTTTCTATAAAATCACAATCGTCAGTGCTTTCACATTTACTAAGATAATCTTCGAATGCTGTACAGATAGAGTCATATTCGTCTGGGGTTACGCTGATTGTTACTGCTTTACGATTTCCCATAATTAATCCTTGAGCC
>NZ_LZEI01000025.1:0-58242 GCF_001693745.1 Gilliamella sp. wkB72
CTGTCTCCACCCGAGACTCAGTGAAATTGAACTTGCCGTGAAGATGCGGTGTACCCGTGGCAAGACGGAAAGACCCCGTGAACCTTTACTATAGCTTGACAGTGAACATTGAGCCTTAATGTGTAGGATAGGTGGGAGACTAAGAAGTGTGTACGCCAGTATGCATGGAGTCGACCTTGAAATACCACCCTTTAATGTTTGATGTTCTAACCTATACTTCTGAATCGAGGTAAGGGACACTGTCTGGTGGGTAGTTTGACTGGGGCGGTCTCCTCCCAAAGAGTAACGGAGGAGCACGAAGGTTAGCTAATCCTGGTCGGACATCAGGAGGTTAGTGCAATGGCAAAAGCTAGCTTGACTGCGAGAGTGACGGCTCGAGCAGGTACGAAAGTAGGTCATAGTGATCCGGTGGTTCTGAATGGAAGGGCCATCGCTCAACGGATAAAAGGTACTCCGGGGATAACAGGCTGATACCGCCCAAGAGTTCATATCGACGGCGGTGTTTGGCACCTCGATGTCGGCTCATCACATCCTGGGGCTGAAGTAGGTCCCAAGGGTACGGCTGTTCGCCGTTTAAAGTGGTACGCGAGCTGGGTTTAGAACGTCGTGAGACAGTTCGGTCCCTATCTGCCATGGGCGTAGGAAAATTGAGAGGGTTTGCTTCTAGTACGAGAGGACCGAAGTGAACGCACCGCTGGTGTTCGGGTTGTGATGCCAATTGCATTGCTCGGTAGCTACGTGCGGAATAGATAAGTGCTGAAAGCATCTAAGCACGAAACTAGCCTCGAGATGAGTTTTCCCTGAAGAGATTCAGTAAGGTCCGTTTGAGACTAAGACGTAGATAGGTCAGGTGTGTAAGTGTAGTGATACATTGAGCTAACTGATACTAATGAACCGAGAGTCTTAACCTTACAACTCGGAGTTGTTTTGGGTTGCGCAAGTTGAGAGATTAAGAAATCATCGAAAGATGGTTAAAGATTAATAAAACAGTTTGTTCCGGATTGAGCGATTGATGTAAAGATGAGATAATGTACATCAATTGAAAAAGAGAAGACAGAATATGTCTGGCGGTAATAGCGCGGTGGTCCCACCTGACCCCATGCCGAACTCAGAAGTGAAACGCCGTAGTGCCGATGGTAGTGTGGGTATTACCCATGTGAGAGTAGGGTGCCGCCAGACTTTTAATTTATAAACACACCAAAAAATACGGTGGAGCGGTAGTTCAGTTGGTTAGAATACCTGCCTGTCACGCAGGGGGTCGCGGGTTCGAGCCCCGTCCGTTCCGCCACCTTATCTAGGGGCGTAGTTCAATTGGTAGAGCACCGGTCTCCAAAACCGGGTGTTGGGAGTTCGAGACTCTCCGCCCCTGCCATAAAAATAATAGATTTGTTCTAATTTTAGTCATTTATTCAATTTTATTTATATAAATAAAAAAATTTTGTTTACAGATTAACTTTGTCAATTATAATTCCCGCCCAACAACTTTTATAATCTAGAGGATATAACATGGCTGAAAGTTTTGTAAGTCAACAACGTTTTTTTGATAATAAGAATTATCCAAGAGGATTTTCTCGTCATGGCGATTTTACTATCAAAGAAGCACAGATCTTAGAAAAATATGGTTGTGCTTTTAGAGATCTCGATGCAGAAACTAAAAAGCCAACTACATCAGAAGAGAAATCTTTTGTTGCAGTTTGTAAAGGGAAAAAGGAACCAGTTACAGATTATGAAAAAACATGGATAAAGTACCTTTCTAAAATTAACAAACCAAAACGTTTTCACACGTTATCAGGTGGAAAACCTCAAGTTGACGTGAGTGATGACTTTGTCGATAGTGATGATTAATTTATTAGCCAATATTTTTGTGCATTTGAATTAATAATCTATCCATAGAACGATAACTCAGTGCTTCTGAAATATGTTTTCGTTCTATGTTCTTTGAACAATCTAAGTCGGCGATAGTCCGAGATACTTTTAATATTCTATGCCAAGCTCGAGCAGAAAGTCCTAATTTAATTAAAGCCTGTTCTAAGTACTCATTATCTTCATCAGTTAACAAACAATGAATTTGAATTTCTTTTGGTGATAATTGACTATTTAACTTTTTATTTCTTATCATTTGAATTTTTCTAGCATCCATAACTCTTTTTTTCACTTTATCAGTTGGTTCAGTTACACTAACTTTTTGACTTAGTGTACCTTTAGGTAGTAATGGTACTTCAATTGATATATCAAAACGATCTAAAAATGGACCAGAAAGTCGATTTAAGTAACGTATAATTTGTTGTGGTGTTGTCCTATTATGAGTTCCATGATAATGACCCGTAGGGCTAGGATTCATAGCGGCAATGAGTTGAAACTTTGCTGGAAATTTTATTTTTGCATTTGCCCTAGATATAACAATTTCTCCCGACTCAATGGGTTCTCTTAAGGCATCTAATACTTTACGGTTAAATTCTGGTAATTCATCTAAAAATAACACTCCATTATGTGCTAATGAAATTTCTCCTGGTTTAGGAATTGAGCCGCCACCAACTAAAGCTGCTGCTGATGCACTATGATGCGGGGCTCTAAATGGCCTTTTACGCCAATTTTGAATAGAACCATTAGTGCTAACAAGACTGGTGATTGCTGCACTTTCAAGTGCTTCATCATCTGATAATGATGGTAATAATGAAGTTAACCGAGTGGCTAGCATAGTTTTACCGGTCCCTGGTGGACCAATTAACAATAGATTATGTCCACCTGCAGCGGCAATTTCTAAGGCTCTTTTAGCATGTTCTTGACCAATTATATCTTGTAGGTTAATTATTTGCTCATCATCATCTTTGTATTCTCTGTATTCAACAGTAGGTAAATTAATTTCATTGTATAGATATTGGCATAGTTCTAATAAATTATGCGTAATTAACGTATTATTATGATGGATTAATGATATTTCAGATTGATTTTCTCTAGAAATAATCAATGTACGATTATTTTTTTTAGATGATATAGCAGCAGGAATAGCCCCTTTTACTGCCTTAATCTCCCCAGATAAGGCTAATTCACCTAAAAATTCATATTTAGTTAGATTATCGTTAGGTATTTGTTCGGTTGCTGCAAGAATAGCGATAGCTATAGGCAAATCAAAGCGACTACCTTCTTTAGGAAGATCTGCTGGAGATAAATTAACAGTTATTTTTTTTGCTGGAAATGTAAAGCCACTATTAATAATAGCGCTTCTAACTCGGTCTTTAGATTCTTTAACCGTTGCTTCTGGAAGACCAACCAGAACGAAACCTGGTAATCCATTACTAATATGTACTTCAACATTAATTTGAGGTGCTTGTATTCCAATAGAGGCTCTTGTATAAATAATTGCGAGAGACATAGTTTTGTCTTCATTAGTTTCTGATTTTTAGCACTTTATTAGTAATTAAATAATGTGAACAAACAGAAAACTAAAAATGCGTGTTCCCTCGCAATAAATTTTCTAATTTTACTGATATTTTAATTTTTAGTTCTTAAAAAGAATTTAGAAATAAATAATGATATAAAAAATAAACAAGTATTACTTAATACAACAGAAGGACCTGTTGGAGTATCATAAATTGATGAAAACAGAATCCCACCCAAAATAGATAGCATCCCAATTAATATTGCAAAAAATGCCATTGATTCTGGGTTTTTAGCATAATATTTTGCTGTAGCAGCAGGAATGATTAATAGTGCAGTAATAATTAAAGCTCCAACAAATTTCATAGCAATACCAATTGTTAATGCTAAAAGTATTGTAAGCATAAATTTTGTTAGTGGAACATTAATACCATGGCTAAATGCTAGTTCCTCACTAACAGTGATAAATAAAAATTGATTCCAACGCCATATCAACAGAATTCCAATTATTACTACACAAATTAAAATCTGATAAACATCAAACATTGTTATAGATAAAAGATCACCAAATAGATAACCCATCAAATCAATGCGTATACTATTCATTAAACTCATCACAACTAAACCAAGTGAAAGAGCGCTATGAGCTAAAATACCCAGTAATGTATCAACAGGTAGTTGTTTTTGAGATTCTAACCATAACAGCCCGATAGCTAATATCAGTGTCACTAAAACGATGGCATAGAATAGATTGATATCAAAAAGGAAGCCAAAGGCAACCCCTAATAATGCTGCATGGGATAACGTATCTCCAAAATAAGACATTCTTCGCCAAACAACAAATGTACCCAATGGACCTGTTAAACACGATAAGCATAAACCTGCAAGTAAAGAGGGTAAGAGTAACTCAATCATTATTTTGTTCCTCTTGAATCAGGTAATATAATTTTTCGATTATGATCATTGTGATGCTGGCAACAATCATTATTGTGATGGTGCTTATATAAAGCGATTTGTGATGCGCCGTGAGGTCCAAATAAAGAAACAAATTCTGGATCGTTTGAGACATTAGCCGGTGTTCCTGAACAACAGATATGATGGTTTAAACAAATTACTTCATCTGTTTTTGCCATAACTAAATGTAAATCATGTGAAACCATTACAACACCACAACTAAACTTCGTTTTAGCATCAATAATTAAATCATACAATAGCACTTGTCCATTTACATCTACACCTTGTGTAGGCTCATCTAAAATAAGTAGTTTTGGGCGTTTTGCTAATGCTTGAGCAAGTAGCACTCGCTGTAACTCCCCGCCTGATAATTGATGCATAGATCGGTCAATCAGGTATTGAGCTTTTACTAAAGATAATGTTTGGATGATATCATCATAACTTAATTGTTTATTTAGCTGCATAAACCGTTTGACGGTTATAGGTAAAGTTGGATTCAAATTTATTGATTGAGGAACATAACCGATAGTCAAATCAGAAGCACGTTCAATGGTGCCTGTTGTAGGTGAAATTAATCCTAAAATAACTTTGACGAGTGTTGATTTTCCTGCACCATTTGGACCTAGAATCGTAATAATTTGGCTTAAGTTAATCGTCAATGAAACATCATATAATATTTTTTGTTGATTTATTTTAACCGAAATATTATTTAGAGCCATTAATTGTGTCATGATATCGATAGTCCTTGCCGATCAATATGTTATGTTATATTATAACAATAATGTGGTTTTATTCCATCATATTTTATAAATATTGGATGACAAAGTGAAAAATTTAACTAAAAACATCAGACAAGTTCTACGTTTTCTTGCTCAACTTACGCTAATCGTTATTGGATTAACAAATAATGTTAATGCCACTGTAATTTCCTCAGTAAGGCCGATAGGTTTTATTACGGAAGCAATTGCATCAGGTGTAACAAATACAGATATACTATTGCCGGATGGCGCATCTCCTCATACTTATTCATTGAAACCCTCCGATTTGGCTAAAATTAAGAATGCTGATTTAATAATTTGGGTTGGTGAAGATATGGAAGTTTTTATGCCAACTGTTTTAAAAAATGTTGATGAACACAAGCAGATAGAATTAATGGATGTTTCCGAAATTAAGAGTTTGCTTAAAACCAATCATCACGATGAAGAAATACCTCATGATGATAATGACCATCATCATGGTGAATATGATGAACATATATGGCTTTCGCCAAAAATTGCTAAAATTATTGCAAAATCGATCCATGATAAGCTTATAAAACTGTATCCTAATAAAGTGCAGTTGCTTGATGCAAATCTGAACGAATTCATTACAAATCTATCAGAAACAGAACAAAACATTGCAAAAAAACTAATTAGCGTACAAAATAGAGGGTATTTTGTGTTTCATGATGCATATGGGTACTTTGAATCACAGTTCGGATTAAAAAATCTAGGAAGTTTTACCATAAACCCAGCAGTACAGCCTGGCGTTCAAACTGTCTATGCAATTCAAAAAAAGCTAGCGGAACATCAAGCAGTCTGTGTTTTTAGAGAGCCACAGTTTAGCCCTGCAGTTATAAAGAAGTTAGTAAATGGTACAAATGTTAAAATTGGTGAATTAAATCCATTAGGGACAGGTATCATTGTCGAAAAAGGTGCCTATTCACACTTTTTATTAACATTAACTCAGGAGCTGTTGGATTGTTTAGATAAAAAATAGTTTAGATTATAAGATAGTTAAGGTTAATTTTGGCACAGCAGATTAAATCCCCTAATATTGCAAAAAATAAATTCAAAATTCCCTATTTTTCAGTATTAGGAGCCCTTGTTGTTGTTATTTTTGTAACTATATTGTGGCGACCTTTAAATTTAGATCGTACAGTGTATGTCCCTCTGAATTCTCAAGCTCAAACTACAGTTACAGATACGCCTTCATCTTCACTTATTGTTGGTGATGGACGTATTGATATGCTTAGTGATAAATCTAAAACTGAAAATGTTACAGAGTCATCTGATGTTCCTGAAGATGATATAGCCAAAGATGAGTTAGATGATCTTGCTGAAGAAAAAGATAACACAGTGCAATATACCATTTCACGTGGTGATACATTACACGATATTTTGAATCGTTATAATGTAAATAAAAATGATATTGCACAGTTAACAGGTAAGTATAAACAACTAGCCAATTTGAGAATTGGTCAGCAGGTTAGTTGGACAACCGATGATAATCACAATTTGCTCACTTTTAACTGGACAATATCAACTAATAATGTTCGAATTTTTGAAAAGTCAGGCAATCAATTTATAGAAAGTACTGAAACAGTAGAAGGTGTCTCACAAAATAATGTTATTAAAGGTGAGCTGAAATCCAGTTTTGTAGCTGATGCGCGCAAAGCTGGTTTAACGAGTAATGAAATTGGAATTATTACACGTGCATTGCAGTGGCGTTTAGATTTTCGACGTTTAAAAGTAGGCGACAAATTCGTGGTATACTTATCTCGTGAAATGCATGGAAATCGTTTATCCAATAGTAAATTACTTGGTGTTCGCATTAAAAATGGGTCTAAAGATTATTATGCGATTCTAGCTGATGATGGTAAATACTATGATATTAATGCAGGTAGTTTATCTCAAAGTTTTTTCCGATATCCTTTAGCTAAAAAAGCTCGAGTGTCATCAGGTTTTAATCCTCGTCGGTTAAATCCAGTTACAAGAATAGTTACACCACATAATGGTGTTGATTTTGCAGTATCTAGAGGAACGCCAGTATTATCTGTAGGAAATGGAGAAGTTGTTATTGCAAAATACAGTGGCTCAGCAGGTAACTATGTTGCTATACGCCATGGTAGGCAATATATGACGTCATATATGCATTTAGACAAAATTTTAGTAAAACCAGGCCAACAAGTTAAACAGGGTGACAAAATTGGTTTATCTGGTAATACAGGGCGTTCTACTGGACCACATTTGCATTTTGAATTACATATCAATAATAAACCTGTTAATCCATTAACAGCAAGTTTACCGATTAATGAAGGTTTAACCGGTAAGTCTAAAAAAGCATTTATAGAAAAAGTTAAAAATATTCAGCCACAACTTAGTTTTTAATTGATTTTCTATATTTAACTATATTATTTAAACTAAAATATCTTATTGATAAGAAGCTCAATGCTTCATTAAAAGTTATGTTATTATAAGTTAATTTTATTTAATCTTAATATTGGGTGCAGTTTGAACAGACCAACTAAAAAGAAATCGACTAAAAAAGCTTCAAAAAAAAATAAGAAATCATTGTGGCGTCGACTTTGGTCGTTGCTTTTCAAATTATGTCTTATCTTTGTTGCTGTAACTGTCGTTTATGGGATTTACTTAGATCAACAAATTAAAGAGCGTATAGATGGTAATGTTTGGGAATTACCTGCGGCTGTTTATGGACAGATAGTCGACCTTGAACCAGATAGTGATTATAGTCTTAGCGATGTTGTTACTTTGCTAAAAGGTGCACAGTATCGTCAGCAAGATAGTAAAGCTACTCGACCAGGTGAATTTATTGTTCAAAATGGTGCTGTTGAAATTTACCGTCGTCCATTTACATTTCCTGATGGTGAAGAAAAAGCTTTTCGTGTCAAAATTACTTTCTATGAAAACAGGATAGATCGCATATCTAATTTAGACACAGGTCGTGATTTTGGCTTACTTAAGATTGATCCTAAATTAATAACGATGATGCATTCCCCAAATGGTGAACAACGGCTTTTTGTGCCTTTAAGAGAATTTTCTGACTCGTTAATAAAAACCTTAGTTGCAACTGAAGATAAACGTTTTTATGACCACCATGGTGTAAGTTTATATTCTATTGGTCGAGCCATATATGTTAATTTAACAACAGGCCGAACTGAAGGTGGAAGCACACTAACACAACAAACGGTTAAAAACCTCTTTTTAACTAATGAGAGAAGTATCAGTCGTAAAATACGTGAAGCCTATATGGCTATCATTTTAGATGCTCGATATAGTAAAGAGCGTATCTTAGAACTTTACTTAAATGAAGTCTATTTAGGTCAAGCTGGTAGTGAAGAAATTCATGGTTTCCCATTAGCAAGCCTGTACTATTTTGGTCGCCCAGTTAATGAATTGACATTAGATCAGCAAGCTGTATTAGTAGGTATGGTAAAAGGTGCTTCGTACTATAATCCTTGGACTCAACCGCAACAAGTAATTGAACGTCGTAATGTTGTATTAAAACTTGCTGAGCAACAAGGAATTATTGATGAGGAATTATATAATTTACTTAGCCAACGCCCACTTTCAGTTTTACCAAAAGGTGGAGTGATATCACCGCAACCAGCATTTATGCAAGTTGTTCGTAGTGAGCTTAGAAAACAGTTGGGTGACAAAGCAGACCACCTGTCAGGAATGAAAATTTTCACCACATTCGATCCAGTTGCTCAGGCTGCAGCAGAACAATCGGTTACGGATGAAATAGAAACATTACGTAAATCGACTAATAAAGAATTACAAACAGCAATGGTTATTGTGAGCCGTGAGACAGGTGAAATCCGTTCTATTATTGGTAGCGCTGAGCCACGTTACCCTGGTTATAACAGAGCGTGGTTAACTAGACGAGCAATTGGTTCACTGGCAAAACCGTCAACCTACTTAACTGCATTAGGTCAGCCAGAACGTTATCAGCTTAATACTTGGTTAAATGACAACCCATTATCAATCAAACTTGATAACGGCGGTTATTGGCAACCGAAGAATTTTGATCGGAAGTTTCGCGATAAAGTGATGTTAATTGATGCATTAGCCCTTTCACTTAACGTACCTACAGTTAACTTAGGTATGTCATTAGGTTTAGACGCAACTAAAACGACTTTACAAGCATTGGGGGTACCTGAAGATCGTATCCCTAATTTGCCTTCTCGCTTATTAGGTGCTCTAGAGTTAACACCATTAGAAACAGCACAAATGTTCCAAACTATTTCCAATAATGGCCAACGTGCACCGCTCACAATACTACGGTATGTATTAACTGATAAAGGTGAACTTGTTTATCAAAATTACCCGCAACAAATTCAAGCGGTTTCTCAGCAATCGGCTTATTTAACCACTTACGCTATGCAACAAGTCGTTGAATCAGGAACATCACGTTCATTGAAAGCTAAATATGGATCATTCAATTTAGCTGCCAAGACTGGAACAAGTAATGATTCGCGTGATAGTTGGTTTACTGGTATTGATGGAAAAAATGTTGCAGTCATTTGGATAGGGCTTGATGATCATTCACCTATGAAATTAACAGGCGCTACAGGTGCATTAAAAATATATAGTGAATACTTACAAAATAATCCACCGAAAAAATTACAACTTTCAGTACCACAAAATATCTTTATGGTACCTATTGATAGTAGTGGCCAATGGCAATGCGATGGAGGAGGAGTAAGGACTTTACCTGCATGGACGGTCAATCCGCAAAGTTTATGTGCTGTCAGTTCTCAAACTGAGACAAATCAATCGGCTCCTAGCTGGGTTACTGACATGTTCAATAATTAAATGAGATTATTAAATGCCTGAATTACCAGAAGTAGAAACTAGTCGGCGTGGTATTATACCTTATTTAAAAGGCCAAATTATCAAACAAGTTGTTGTTCGACAACCCAAGCTTCGTTGGCCTATTGATGTGGCTATTTCCGATGCTCAAGGTCAAATAATAATAGATATTACAAGACGTGCTAAATATTTATTATTACAGTTGACGCAAAATTGGATTGTAATTCATTTAGGTATGTCTGGTAGCTTACGCATAGTAAAATCAAACCAAAAACCAGATAAACATGATCATGTTGATTTGGTATTAGAAAATGGTGTGACATTACGTTATACCGACCCAAGGCGTTTTGGGTCGTGGCTTTGGACTAATTCTATTGATGATCTTAAACAATTTAAGCATTTAGGATTAGAACCTCTAAGCGAGGAGTTTTCAGCAAACTATCTTTTCGAAAAAGCGACTAATCGAAATATTCCTATAAAAAGCTGGATTATGGACAACCATATTGTGGTTGGTGTTGGTAATATTTATGCTTCAGAATCATTGTTTATGGCAAAAATTAATCCACACCGGAAAGTAAATAGTTTAACTTTAGAAGAATTTGAACGATTAGTCACAGCAATTAAACAAGTGCTCACCAAATCTATAGAACAAGGTGGTACTACACTTAAAGACTTTGTTCAATCTGATGGTAAACCGGGTTATTTTGTACAAAAGCTCCAAGTATATGGTAGAGAAGGCGAAAAGTGTTTAATTTGTAAATCTGACATAAAGTCTCATCGAATAGGCCAACGCAATACATTCTATTGTGAAAAATGCCAAAAATAGCAAATTTGGAAATATATTCTTATTCATCATTCTTTAATATCTTTAGCCTGATTATATTTAATTTAAATAAAAATTTTTGGCGACTACTTTTAACTCCACCCAAATCAGAATAGTATAGTAAATAAACGACATTAATTGCGAATATAAGAATATTAAATAATTTATATAGAAAAATCTTTTTTACTCAAATAGCTATGGACTTGTTACGCAATTTCGGCTATCTTTCACGCTGATATTTATATTTTGTAAAGAGTGATACCATTTAATAACATTTTATTAATTGTTAAAAGGTTTTATCTTTTTGTATTTAAATACGGTTGTTATACTTATTTTAACTTAAATATATTTCTTTTTGATTAAGGAATTTAAGATGATCAAATTTGCTTCTCGCTTTTTGATAGCTTGTTTTGTTTTTTTATATACAATGATAGCTACTGCTGAAGTTAGAATTATAATCACTGATGGCGTAAGTTCTGCTAAACCAATTGCGGTCATACCATTTAAATGGACAGGTAGTGGCGAACCTCCACAAGTTGTGGATAATATTATTGCTTCTGATTTACGCAATAGTGGTAAATTTAATCCAATTGATGTAGCAGCAATGCCGCAAAAACCAACTACCGCTTCTGAAGTCAATCCTAGTGTTTGGAGCAATATTGGTATTTCTGCCGTTGTCGTCGGAACAATCCAACCTGATGCATCAGGAAAATATCTTATCACCTATCAATTAGTTGATACAGTTGAACGTCCTGGCGCTGTCTTAGTTGAAAATCAGTTTCCTATTGAACAACGTTGGTTACGTTATGCAGCCCATACTGCAAGTGATGAAATCTTTGAAGCGTTAACTGGTATCAAGGGTGCTTTTAGAACACGTATTGCCTACGTCGTTAAAAATAGTAAGGGTCCTTACACACATGAATTACGTGTATCTGACTATGACGGATTTGATCAAGTCACCGTACACCGTTCAAAAGAACCATTAATGTCACCAACATGGTCACCTGATGGCAAAAAAATAGCCTATGTAACTTTTGAAAGTGGTCGTTCTGCATTAGTGTTAAAAACATTAGAAAGTGGTGCAGTTGAAACTATTGCATCTTTTCCACAGCATAATGGTGCACCAGCATTTTCACCAGATGGTAGCAAATTAGCTTTTGCCTTATCAAAAGGTGGTAGCTTAAATTTATATATGATGAATTTAAGAACTAAGAAAATTACACAAATTACCTCTAGCCGCAGTAATGACACTGAACCTTCATGGATGCCTGATAATGAAACTATAGTTTATACATCTGATCAGGCGGGACGTCCTCAACTATATTCAATTAACATTAATAGTGGAGCATCACAACGTATAACTTGGGATAATACGCAGAATCAAAATGCTCGCGTATCTCCTGATGGTAAGTTTATTGCTGTGATTTCTACTAATAATGGTGAGCAACATATTACTCGATATGATCTAGAAACGAATACTTATCAACGATTAACTGATACGTTTTTAGATGAAACACCGAGTATTGCTCCAAATGGCACTATGATTATCTACAGTTCATCGCAAGGTTTAGGTACAATTTTAAATCTTGTTTCAACTGATGGTAATTTTAAAGCAAGGTTACCAGCGACTGATGGACAAGTAAAATTCCCATCGTGGTCACCTTATTTATGAGGAACGACTAAATTTTAAGCAATAATATAATTATTAAAATTGTGTAAATGTGAAGGTCGTTATAATATATACTTCTAATCTTTCTAGTTGGTAACAGGTGTTACTTTGAAGTTGGTTAGAAGTATACAAAATATAAATAATAATTTATTTAAACACAAAGGAGTTAATTCAATGCAATTTTCTAAATTTCTTAAGGTAGCTGCAGTTGCTTTACCATTAATTGCTGTGACAGCATGTTCTTCAAACAGCAGCAGCAAAGCAGGTAACGGTTCTTTATCTAAAGAAGCTCTAGCTCAATTACAAAAATTACAACAAATCAATACAGTTTATTTTGATTATGATAAATACAATGTTAAATCAGAATATTCAACATTATTAAATGCACATTCAATCTTTATGCGTGCAAATTCATTCTTAAATGTTGTTATTGAAGGTCATGCCGATGAACGTGGTACTCCAGAATACAATATCGCGTTAGGTGAACGTCGTGCAGCAGCAGTTAAATCTTACTTACAAAGTAACGGTGTTTCTGGTGAACAACTTTCAATCGTTTCTTATGGTAAAGAAAAACCAGCAGTATTAGGTCACAACGAAGCAGCTTATGCTAAAAACCGTCGTGCAGTAATTACTTACGCTGGATATTAATCCCATCTTATGACGGCTGATTTATCAGCCGTTTTTTATGTTTAAGTTCACGTCGAGTTTATATAATATGTATAAAAAAATACTCACATTGTCCTTATTTTTATTATTTGCTGGATATGGTTGTGCTGCTGGTAGTTCTGATGTGGATAGAACAATACAAGCACAAGGACAGTTGATAATCCAGAATCAACAAAAAATTAATGATCTACAATCTGATGTAGATACACTTCGTGGTCAATTGGAAGAAACTAAGCATCAGCTTAACCAAACAATTGAACGCCAAAAAATGATATTACAGCAAATGACTAATGGGACAGGATTCTCATCAAATCCAAATGATGAAACCCAAGGTGACAGTTCTGATTCAACATCAAGTACTGATGCTGGGGCATCGCCATCATCATCTTCAGGTTTATCTGGATGGTCTACTTCAGGTGATGATAAAGCGGATTATAATTACGTCATGCAATATATTAATGATGACAAACAGAGTGATGACGTAATTATAGCCTTTCAAAATTATCTAAAAGCCTACCCAAAGACAAGTTACCGTGCAAATGTAAATTATTGGCTTGGTCAACTTTGTTATAAAAAAGGAAAAAAAGATAATGCATCATTTTATTACGCAACAGTAGTAAAAGATTTTCCATCTTCTCCAAAAGCAGCAGATAGCCTTTACAAAGTGGGTTTAATTTTACTTGATAAAGGTGATAAAAAGAATGCCAAAACTGTTTTTCAACAAGTCGTAAATAAATACCCTAAAGATAAAAAGACAGTTGATCTAGCAAATAAAAAAATAGCATCGTTATAATAAAGTGTATAAATAACCAGCTATTGAATAAAAATAGCAATAAAAGGGTTGCACCGCCTTATAATTATAAGTATTATAGCAACCCGAAATTGCTTGAAGCGTTAAGTAATAAAGCAGAAAGTAATTCTATCAAAATGGGTTGTTAGCTCAGTCGGTAGAGCAGCGGACTTTTAATCCGTTTGTCGAGCGTTCGAATCGCTCACGACCCACCACTTCCTCTCAAATTTTAAATTCACTTAATCAAACTTAGAAAGCTAATAAATTTATCGATTAATCAGCTTAGCCAATTTTAATAGACCGTAGTTAAAATAAGATAGATTCTTAAACAAATTAGCGCTATTCAATCTAAGTCGAACACTAATTTATTTGATAAAGAGTATTGGCGCTCAAGTAGTATGTATGGTACTTGAGGGCCTTTTATTAACTGCAAGTTATAAATTATACTCCTCAATGAATACTTTTAAGAGGAATAGTATTCCCTCTTTTATTAATCTAAACTTTCGCCGCTAGTTCAATAATTTTCATCGTGACTTCGAATGATTTCAAGAATGATGATAATGGTAAAAACTCAAAACAAGAATGGAAGTTATGTGCGCCAGTAAAATAGTTTGGCGTGGTAAGTCCTCTTGCTGATAGTGCTGAACCATCTGTTCCTCCACGCATGGCGATAGTATTTGGTTTAATACCTAATAATTCAAATGATTGGTAAATCAAATCAATACAACGACGATCATCACCTAAATAATTAGCAATATTGCTATAGATATCAGTAATTTGACATTCAATTTTTGCTTTAGGATATTTACGACTGATAAAACTAACCACATCTTGAATGTAAGTTTTACGAGCTTCATATCGAGTTAAATCAAAATCACGAATGCTCATTTTTAATGTAGTTGTGCTTTGGTTACCAATAATATCATTAAACCAAAAATATCCTTCTTTACCTTCGGTATGTTCAGGTGTTTCAAAGCTATCAAAACAGTTAATAATATCATTCGCGATGCGAATTGGATTGATTAAGACATTTTTTGCTGACATAGGATGAGCAGATACACCCTCAATTTCAAACGTAACCGAGCCAGCATTGAATGTTTCATAAACGACTTCACCCAATTCACAGCAGTCAATGGTATAAGCAAAATCAGGTTTAAAACGTTGCAGATCCAGTTTTTTGGCGCCATTTAACCCAACTTCTTCATCTGGCACGAAAGCAACATAAATATCACCATGTGGGCAATTTTGCTGTTGCAACTGATCTAACATGGTCATGACAACTGCAATTGCTGCTTTATTATCAGCGCCTAGAACACTGGTACCATCTGTAACGAGCAGCTCTTCATTGAGATACTTCTTCAACTCTGGATGTTCTGCCACCTTAAACCAAATATCTTTGTCTTTATTTAATAAGATATCTTCACCAGTAAAAGTCACCCTTTGTGGATTAATCTTCTCTGACAGTGCGACATCTACAGTATCAAGATGCGCAACAAAGCCAATTTTTGGCGCATTAGGTTGGTTACCGGTTAATTTGGCTGTCACAATACTATGTTCATCAAGGTGAACATCTTGTAACTTCAAATCAATTAACTCTTGTTCAAGTTGTTTTGCTAAATTAGTTTGTCCTGGAGTAGAGGGCACAACTGCCGAGCCAGCTTTGCTTTGGCTTGGAATACTTACATAACGTAAAAATCGTTTAACTAATTGTTCGGTAATATTCATGATTAAAATCCTTATCTGCGATTAACTAGTTATTGGAGGATAGACATAACCACTATCAAAACCGATAGGAAGACCTAAAAACCAAAACAGTAATAAATTTATTGTCAAAGCAATTAAGAGAGCAGCCGTATATGGGATCATCATCGAACTCAAAGTACCCACACCAGTGTTTTTACAATACTGCTGACAATAAGCAATGATCAAAGGATAAAAAGCAAACATAGGCGTGCTAACATTAACTGCTGAACTGATACGATAAGCTGCTTGGGTTAATTCTGGCGAGATCCCCACAGACATAAGCATCGGAACAAAAATCGGCGCTAAAATAGCCCATTTGGAAGAGGCTGAAGTGATTAACACATTAAGCAGACTAGTTAGAATTATTACGCCAAAAATAGTAACAACTGATGGCAAATGTAATGCTTTTAAAAACTCAGCTCCACCAATAGCAATTAAGGTACCAATTTGTGAGTTTGAAAATACATATAAAAATTGCGCACAAAAGAAAGCAAAAACAATAAATGGAATAAGTGACTTAGTAATATTTTCCATTGATTTGACGATATCTCGCGATGATTTAAATGCGCCAGTGATAAAGCCATGAATTAAGCCTGGTATTGCAAAAAATACAAATAACAACGGCACAATAATTTGCATGATTGGTGCTTTGTTACTCGTCATACTACCGTCGGGTGCGCGTAATAAAGAATCTTCTGGTAATAAAACCAATACTAAACCGACAGCAATAATTAAAAAAACAGCTGATGCAATTTTAAATGCTTTATTTTCAATTGGTGAAATCTCAGGAGAATCAGCAATGTTATCTAATTGAATATCATTGTTTAAAGGCATCGTGGCATTTAAGCGAGGCTCAACAATCTTATCTGTAACAAACCAGCAGGCTATCAATACAAAGAAAGTACCACCAAAACTTAAAAAGTAATTACAAAGAACATTGACTTGATATGTCGGGTCAATAATTTGAGCGGCGCTTTGTGTAAAGCCTTGCATTATTGGATCAATAATTGAAGGGGTATAGCTTGAACTAAAACCTCCAGCTAATCCTGCAAATGCAGCAGCAATCCCCGCTAATGGGTGACGCCCTGTTGCATAAAACATCATTGCTGACACAGGCATTAAAATTACATAAGCAGAGTCTGACGCGATATGACAAACCATACTGACAAAAATAACTGATGGAGTAACCAGTTTTTTAGGTGTGATAGCTAATAATTTTTTGAGCAGAACATGAATATAGCCACTGCTTTCAGCAATACCAATACCCAATGTAGCTACAATGGTAATTCCAAGAGGTGGAAATGAGACAAAATTTGATACAAGTTTTGTAAAAAAGGTAACTAATTGGTTGGGTGCTAACATATTCACTACTGCCAGTTTTTCTTGCGTTACTGGATTAATATAATTAAAGCTGACAAAAGAAAGTAATAATGAAGCAACCAGACAAATTATTAATGCATAAAAGAAAAGAGTTGTAACATCAGGAATTTTGTTTCCAATTCGTTCTATTGTATTTAAAAATCCACCAGTTTTTAATGGTGACGTATTTTTTATTTGATTCATGAAAAAAAGTGTAAATATTATTCGGGAAAACAATGTAACATAGTTTAATAATGTAAGTAAACAATGCGTTGGCGCGATTTTAATGACTTAAAAAACCCCGTTCCTCAACTTTTTTTACATTATTTTTACTTATGGGATTTACTAATTTTGAATTTTCTTTAATGTGCATAATATTTAATATTTCGCTAGTATAGAATTCCTGTTAACGATGACATCTAAATTTATTGTTTTTAATCAAAGTTAACAATAAGTATTGCTGCAAGATTGCATAAAACAAAAATAATGCTATATTGTCTGAATATTTAATCATAAAAAAAGAATAAATATTCAATCATCCTGATTGTGAGTAAGGCTCTAAAGGATATTATAATATAAGCAATGGGAGCTTAATTATGGTTTTCGATATTGATTTAATAAAAGATATTTATCAACATTACCCGCAAAAAATTGATCTTATTCGCCAGAAAATTGGAAAACCATTAACCTTGACGGAAAAAATCCTTTATGCCCATCTTGCTGAAGGTGAAGAGCTTAAAGCTTATAAAAGAGGGGAAGATTATGTAAATTTTTCCCCAGATCGTGTCGCTATGCAAGATGCAACGGCACAAATGGCACTATTACAATTAATGAATTCTGGTCGTAAACGAGTTGCGGTACCTTCAACAGTCCATTGTGATCACCTTATTCAAGCTTATAAAAATGCCCATGATGATCTCATCATTGCTGAAAGTAATAACCATGAAGTTTATCAATTTTTACGTGATGTTTCGAACAAATATGGCATCGGATTTTGGAAACCTGATGCAGGAATCATTCACCAAGTAGTGCTTGAAAATTATGCCTTTCCTGGTGGTATGATGATCGGTACCGATTCGCATACCCCTAATGCAGGTGGCCTATCCATGATTGCCATTGGTGTTGGTGGCGCTGATGCTGTTGACGTGATGGCGGGTATGCCGTGGGAACTAAAAATGCCAAAAATTATTGGTGTAAAGCTAATTGGAAAATTATCTGGCTGGTCATCACCAAAAGATGTCATTTTAAAACTAGCTGGTATTTTAACCGTTAAAGGTGGTACTAATTCAATTATTGAATATTTTGGAGAAGGTACTGAGTCGTTATCAGCTACTGGTAAAGCAACAATTTGTAATATGGGAGCTGAAGTCGGCGCAACAACCTCAATCTTCCCTTACAGTAAAAAATCTGCTGATTATCTTGCCATGACTGGTCGTCAAGAAGTAGTGGATTTAGCTAATACATTGGTAGATTGTTTCAATCCTGATAAAGAAATTTTAAAGCAACCTGAAAATTATTATGACCAAGTTATTGAAATTAATTTATCTACCTTAGAGCCTTATGTGAATGGTCCATTCACACCTGACTTAGCTTATCCTATTTCAGAGCTTGCTTCTGCCGTAAAAGAACACGATTATCCAGACAATATGGAAGTTGGACTTATTGGATCATGTACTAATTCTTCTTATGAAGATATGATGCGCGCAGCTTCAGTTATTGATAGTGCTAATAAATTAGGCTTAAAAGTAAATGCAAAATTAATTATCAATCCTGGCTCAGAGCAAGTTAAATATACTTCTAAACGTGATGGCATTTTAAGTCGTTTTGAACAAGCAGGTGCTGCTATTATGGCTAACGCATGTGGCCCTTGCATTGGGCAATGGCGTCGTGATGAAGTTGCCGATGAACACAAAAATTCGATTGTCACCTCGTTCAATCGTAATTTTGCTAAACGTAATGATGGTAGCCCAAACACTTATGCGTTTGTTTGTTCCCCAGAAATTGTAGTGGCATTATCAATTGCAGGTAAATTAAGCTTTAACCCACTTACTGACCATCTCATTAATGTTAAAGGTGAAAAAGTGAAACTTACTGAGCCACTCGGTGATGAGTTGCCAAAACAAGGATTTGCGGTTGATGATGCTGGATATATTGGGCCAATAGCTGATGGTAGTGCAGTTGAAGTTCGTATCGATCCTCATTCAGATCGACTACAACAGCTTTTACCTTTCACTCCTTGGGATGGTAAAGATATTATTTCGCAACCACTATTGATTAAAGCAACTGGTAAATGTACCACAGACCATATTTCAATGGCTGGTAAGTGGCTAAAATTTCGTGGTCATCTAGATAATATTTCAAATAATATGCTAATAGGTGCGGTTAATGCCTTTAATCAAAAAACGAACTGTGTGTTGGATGCTCAAACGGGAGATTATGTTGAAGTACCTGCATTAGCACGTAAATTAAAATCACAAGGAATCGGGTCAATAGTTGTTGCTGAAGAGAATTATGGTGAAGGTTCATCAAGAGAACATGCTGCAATGGAACCACGTTTTTTAAACGTTAAAGCCATTGTGGTTAAATCGTTTGCTCGTATTCATGAAACCAATCTAAAAAAACAAGGTATGCTTGCTTTAAACTTTGTCAATAAAGATGACTATGACAAAATTCGTGAAGATGATCAAATTAGCATTACTGGACTCAGTAATTTTGCTCCTGGAAAAAATCTAACATTAACCCTTCATCATCGTGATGGTAGTAAAGAGTCTTTCGCCGTTTCGCACACTTACAATCAAGCACAAATTGAATGGTTCAAGGCAGGTAGTGCATTGAATAAGTTAAAAGAAGAAGTTAAGTAAAATAAGAGGAATAGACAATATGAATCAGCAAGTTTCAATTGAAAATGGACAATTAGTTGTCCCAAATCATCCAACGATTCCTTTTATTGAAGGTGATGGTGTGGGTAAAGAGATTTGGCACGCTGCTCGAGCTATTTTTGATAAAGCAGTTGAAAAAGCTTATCAAGGTAAGCGTAGTATTCAATGGAAAGAAGTACTTGCTGGTGAGAAGTCGTTTAATTTAAATGGATCATGGCTACCTGAAGAAACCATGAGTGCCTTCAAAAATTATCTTATCGGTATCAAAGGACCATTAATGACACCTGTTGGCGGAGGGATTCGCTCACTAAATGTTGCATTGCGACAAGAATTAGATCTTTATGTTTGTTTGCGCCCTGTCCGTTGGTTCAAAGGTGTTGAATCACCAATAAAGCATCCTGAAAAAGTAAACATGACCATTTTTCGTGAAAATACCGAAGATATATACGCCGGTATTGAATGGCAACAAGGTTCTGATGATGCTGAAAAGTTTTATCATTTTTTATCTGAACAAATGAAAGTAACTAAAGTTAGGTTCCCTAAAACCTCAGCTTTTGGAGTGAAACCTGTCTCAATTGAGGGATCTGAACGCCTAATACGCTCAGCAATCAAGTATGCATTACAACATAAATTACCGTCTGTGACCCTTGTTCATAAAGGTAATATTATGAAATTTACCGAAGGTGGATTTAAGCAATGGGGTTATGAACTTGCGGAAAGAGAATTTGCTGACGCAGTTTTCACCATGAATCAATATGCAAAAATTCAGAAGGCCCAAAGTAAAGCAGCAGCAGAACAAGCATTACAAACCGCTAAAGCAAACTCTAAATTAATTATTAAAGATGTTATTTGTGATGCATTTTTACAAAATACATTATTAAAACCTGAGGACTATTCTGTTGTTGCAACATTAAATCTCAATGGTGATTATGTATCGGATCAGCTGGCTGCCATGGTTGGTGGTATTGGTATTGCGCCAGGTGCTAATATTAATTATTTAACCGGACATGCTATATTTGAAGCAACACATGGTACTGCACCTGATATAGCAGGTCAAAATCAAGCCAATCCATTATCGCTTATATTGTCAGGAGTGATGATGTTTGAATATTTAGGTTGGCATGAAGTAGGACAATTAATCACTAATGCGATGGAAAGTTTGTTTCAATTAGGTAAAGCAACAACTGATTTAGCACGCTTTATGCAAAATGGACAATCATTATCAACAACTCAATTTACTCAAGCAGTAATCGATAATTTATAATTCAAAGGGGATGGTTAATGAAAGAAAAGTTCTTGGTTTATAAATTATCGGAAACCATTAAAAATACTAGTAAAATTGAATCGCAGTTATTCGAACAATTTAATGTAAAACGTGGATTACGTAATGCAGATCATACTGGTGTATTAGTTGGATTAACCAAAATTGGTGATGTATTAGGCTATGAACGCTTAGAAGATGGTTCACTAAAACCAATTGCCGGTAAATTATTATACCGAGGAATTGATATTGAAGAGCTGGTTCATAATGCTCAACAAGAGCGACGAACTGGGTTTGAAGAAACTATCTACTTATTATTATCTGGTTACTTACCCGATAAAGAAGAATTACGAGATTTTTCACGTTTACTCTGTGAGTCGATGGCGTTAGAAAAACAAACTAAGATTGCCATAATGGAACTTGAAGGCCATGATGTGATGAACATTTTGGCTAGAACTGTTCTTGAAATGTATACTTATGATCCTGAACCTGATGATACCTCACGTGATAATTTAATGCGTCAATCCATCGATTTAATTGCTAAATTCCCAGCAATTATTGCTTATGCTTACAATATGTTAAGTCATAGTGCTAAAGGTAAATCACTGCATATCCGCCATCCACACGAAGATTTTTCAATTGCAGAAAATTTTCTCTATATGATGAAAGGATCCGGTCGATACACAGAACTTGATGTAAGAGTACTTGATTTAGCCATGATTATTCATGCTGAACATGGTGGCGGGAATAATTCAACTTTTACCGTTCGCGTAACGAGTTCTACGGGTACCGATACTTACTCATCTATTGCTGCAGGTATAGGATCATTGAAAGGCCCATTGCATGGTGGGGCTAATTTGCAAGTAGGAAAAATGCTTAAACATCTTTCCGAAGAGATTAAAAATTGGACTGATGCAGATGAAATTGATGCATATCTACAACGTATTTTAGATAAAGAAGTATTTGATCGAAAAGGGTTAATTTATGGTATTGGTCATGCGGTTTATACTGTATCAGACCCAAGAGCCATGTTGCTAAAAGAGATGGCCCATAAACTTGCTCAAGAAAAAGGCCGAGAAAAAGAATTTAACTTTCTAAACTTACTTGAGGAACGTGCGATTCATGCAATAGTTAATCGTAAAAATGCCAGAACTAAAAAACAAGTCTGTGCTAATGTCGATTTTTATTCAGGTTTTGTTTATGACATGATTGGGTTACCAAAAGAAGTTTACACGCCATTATTTGCTATGTCGCGAATCGTTGGATGGTGTGCTCATCGCATTGAAGAACTTAATTTTGATGATCGTCGAATTATACGTCCTGCCTATAAAAACATTGGCGAACTTATGCCTTTTATTCCTTTGAAAGATCGTTGATACATATACCGTCAGTATCATTCTGACGGTGATATTAAAATGGCTGTTTATTAAAAAATCATGGTGATTTAGAACAATAGTTTGTAGACTATGCTTCATTAACCGTTTTTGACTATGTACTTGGTACATAAATCGTATATGAATCTTTTAAAATCTTTAGCTACAGTTAGCTCAATGACAATGGTTTCACGCGTTTTGGGGTTTGTTCGTGATGCTATTATTGCCCGTTTTTTTGGAGCGGGAATGGCTACGGATGCATTTTTTGTTGCTTTTAAACTGCCCAATTTACTTCGACGAATTTTTGCTGAAGGGGCTTTTTCCCAAGCTTTTGTACCGATTTTAGCTGAATATAAAAATCAGCAAGGCATTGAGGCTTCACGTACTTTTGTGGCTTATATCGCAGGTTTATTAACACTGGTATTAGCTATCGTTACTTTAATTGGTGTTGTAACTGCACCATTTATTATAATGATAACTGCACCAGGTTTTATGCAAGAATCATCAGATAAATTTGAACTTGCAACAATTATGCTACGAATTACTTTTCCTTATATCTTTTTTATCTCACTTGCATCATTAGTGGGTGCTATACTTAATACTTGGAATCGTTTTTCTGTACCTGCATTTGTGCCAACATTGTTAAATATTAGCATGATTGCTTTTACCTTATTCTTAACCCCTTATTTTAATCCACCAGTGCTTGCATTAGCTGTTTCTGTTGTGGTGGGGGGAATTTTACAATTGCTATATCAGCTACCTTATTTGAAAAAGATTGGTATGTTGGTTTTGCCTCGTATTAGTTTTAAAGATAGTGGTGTTTGGCGAGTGTTAAAGCAGATGGGTCCCGCTATCTTAGCTGTATCAGTCGGTCAAATATCGTTAATTATTAATACAATATTTGCATCATTTTTGATTTCAGGTTCTGTTTCATGGATGTATTATGCTGATAGATTAATGGAATTTCCTGCAGGTGTACTAGGTGTTGCATTAGGAACTATTTTGTTACCATCTTTAGCCAAAAGTTTTGCCAAAGGTGACCACAAACAATATTCAGAGTTGTTAGATTGGGGACTTCGCCTCTGTTTTTTATTAGCTTTGCCAAGTACTGTGGCATTAGGTGTTATTTCTAAACCATTAATATCAACTCTTTTCGAGTATGGTCAATTTACTTTAAATGATACTTTGATGACTCAACGCGCATTAGTCGCTTATTCAATTGGTTTGCTTGGATTAATTTTGATTAAAGTATTAGCCCCCGCATTTTATTCCAGACAAGATATTAAAACACCGGTGAAAATTGCAATAATAACCCTTATTTTAACGCAATTGATGAATCTGGCTTTTATTGGACCTTTACAACATGCAGGCCTTTCATTATCAATTGGACTTGCAGCATGTTTTAATGCTGGTTTATTGTTTTGGCAACTTCGTAAGAAGAAACTCTACCAACCACAACCAGGTTGGTATCGATTTTTACTCAAGGTTATTATTGCTGTTTTATTGATGTCAGTAGCGTTGTGGTTTGGAGCTCAGTTATTACCCGATTGGTCTACAGGCTCAATGCTAACTAGAATTGGATATTTATTCTTGCTAGTTATTGTTGGTATTTGTATCTATTTTGGCTCGCTGGCCTTGATGGGCTTTAAAATAAAACATTTTATTAAAAGAATTGAATAAGTTGTGGTATTGATAACAAGGAAGTTAAATGCAAAAAGTATCTTTTTTTAAATTGCCGTTAACAGGATGTTTAGTTTATTTTTTATTTAGCACATTTTTGAATACATCTTTTTTATATTTGCAGCACAATGCTTCAATTCCAGATAATATGTTTTGGTATTTCTTTTTTGAATCAGATTTTTTATTTCGGTTTTTATTTGAAAAAAGTTTTATAGAAGCATTATGGGTTTTTGGTCTTTTAGCGGTCTTCTTTTATTCTTTCCATATTCATATTGTTAATAAAGCTAATATAGTTTCACTAATCATTTTAATGTTGATTTATTCAATTATTGCATCTTTCATTGCAATTAATACAAACGTTAAACCCCAAAATTATCACCTTTATTCAATATTATTTAGTTTAGCATTTGCTATTATTCGTTATTCACTCGAAGTCTTGCTTTTGTATTATTTAATTGACTTTTCTAAAATTTATTTTGTTAAAGATCAAAATGAATTTATTTTGACTAAAAAAAATTCCTCTGAAATTCACTTTATTCTTTTTTCTATTTTTAGTGGCTTTATATTGATTAAAGGTTTTAACCTTCTTTATGAACCTCTTTCAAAAAAATTTGATATTTCTAATTTTTTTACTGCTATTTATCTGAGTGCTTTATTATTGGGTCTTGTATTGAGCAAACGATGGTTTCATATTTTTTCTAATAAAGTTATCTATATAAAACTTTTTAAAAGTGTATCAATATCAAATATTTTAATTTTAGCCGTTGTTTATATTATCTTTACCATTATTTATGACAATCCAACCAAATACTATATTGATTTGTTTGATATATTATTTAAGTATATTCGTATATTATTTTTATTGATATTTCTTATTTTATGGATTTGCCTAGTACTTAATAAAATAACTAAATATTATTTTGGTAAGACAAATTTTAAGAGTGCCAAAACCAGTTAGATTAATTATTTAATTTAGTTTTCAAAAAATCACAGATTTCAATTTGTGATTTTAATTGTCTTATTTCAGGCAGTAATACCGATGCTTCTGGATAATGCTGTTTTAAATAAGCTAACCATTGTTTAATTCGAGCAGAATGATAAAGTGGCTTTACATCGTCAATAGCCGTCATCGAATAACTAAATAGTATTTTTATGACTTCTTGCCAGGTTAATGATGAATGTTTATAACGAATTTTATTAGCTAAATTAGGAATATTTAGTATCCCACGGCCAAGCATGATGTCATTTGTTTGGCTATGTTTTATGCAGTTGTAGGCATCTTCAATAGAAAAAATTTCGCCATTAGCAATAACTGGAATGGTTAGTTTTTGTTTTATCTTTCCAATTGTTGACCAATCAATTTTATCAGCTTTATATCCATCTATTTTTGTTCTACCATGAATGACAATTTCATTTGCTCCTGCATTTTCAATTGCTTTTGCAATTTCGTAACAGCGGGATTTATCTTCCCATCCTAATCGAATTTTAACTGATAATACGGGATTAGAACCTATTGCTGTTCTAACTTGATTCACAATGTTATATATCTGATTCGGATATTGTAATAAATAAGCACCACCATGGTTGCCTACTACTGTTTTAGCCGGACAGCCAAAATTAATATCTACACCATAAGAGCCTAACTCGATAGCTTTAACGGCATTTTCTGCTATCCATTCTGGTGATTGTCCCAGTAGCTGAATACGTACAGGCGTTCCTGATATTGTTTTGCCATCATTATGAAGTTCTGGGCATAGTCGGAAGAAAGTTCGATTAGATAATTTATGGTTGGTCACTCTTACAAATTCAGTTACACAATAATCAAACTTATTAATTTCAGTTAATATTTCTCGAACATGATAATCAAGCACTCCCTCCATTGGTGCTAAAATAATTCGATTTATTTGCATTTTATGGCCTGTGTAGTATGTTGATTTCCACAAATAATACAATTACTTTGTTTAGCAAATGTAACTTGGTTAAACTCCATCGTCATACCATCAACCATCAATACTCTCCCAACTAGAGGTTTCCCATACTTGGTAAGTACTTTGATGGACTCTAGTGCTTGAATTGAACCAAACATACCGACTAATGGCGCCATTATGCCTGCTTCAATACAAGTAAGCTGGTTTTGACCAAATAATTGACTTAAGCAATGATAACATGGTTGATCATCTTCATAATTAAATACAGTCAGTAAACCTTCCATTCGAATTGCAGCCCCTGAAACTAAAGGTTTTTTTTCTTGAAAACAGCAACGATTAATTTGTTCACGACTCGTTAAATTATCAGTGCAATCAATGACGATATCATGCTGTTTGATTACTGTCATTAATTCACTATCAACCAGCTTCTGATTAATGGTGTCAATAATCATATTTGGATTGATTTGGCTTAATTCTTGCTTAGCTATATGAACCTTATATTGATTTATGGATTTTGGCGTGTATAAAATTTGTCGATTCAAATTTGATTCGGATATGGTATCAAAATCAATTAAAGTCACTTTGCCTATGCCAGATGCAGCTAAATAGAGGGATGCAGCACAACCTAACCCGCCTAATCCAATAATTAAAACTGTACTGTTTTTTAAAACTTGCTGCTTATCAATATCAAAACCATGCAAAGCTATTTGCCTGTCATAACGAAACAATTCTTGGTCGGTAAGCGTTAACATATGAAGTTATAAAGATTGATGATGAAGTGGATAGTATAACAAAAACTTGGCACAAGATTGTGCCAAGTTTTTAACTTTATTTGTCAAAACCCGATAGGAATTTTAAATATTCTTCCTTAGACATTAACGGTTTGTAATTCGCCATTAATGTTTCGGCTGGTTTCGCATCATCATAGAGCAAGTCAATAATGGTACAAGCCATCATTTGAGCAGGGCGAATATAGGCCATATCTTCATCAAATACAGTATAGTCTTTTCCATGTAAAATACCTCTAACCGAACCAATCCAAGGGTGACTTACTGGCATAATATGAGATAGGTCGCCAGTATCTGTACTTCCAGTCATATGTGGTGCGATTGAAACGTTTTCTTCACCAATTAAATTTTCAGCATTTTGCTTTAAAAGGTCATTAAGTGTTGGGTTATTATGTAATGGTAGGTAGCCTGGTAAATCTTTAATTTCACAAGTTGCACCAACAGCCATTGCACCAGCTTTTAATGCTTGATTGATTCTTTCATTCGCATCAATCATTGCAGGAACATTACCTGCTCGTACATAGCTTTCCATTCTTACATCGCTTGGTACAACATTTACTAAGTCACCACCTTGGGTAATAATTGGATGGAAGCGAATATAATCTTTTTCTTGAAAGGTTTCGCGAATAGCATGAACACCCATCATCCCCATCATAGCTGCATTTAAAGCATTTACGCCAGCATGAGGGGCTGCTGCCGCATGAGCTGCCTCTCCCTTATACTTAATTAATTTTCCAATAAAACCATTACTTGTGGTTGAGATTTCAATAAAACCATCCTGACGTTCATTTGGGACGCTTGTTAAATGTATTTGTAATGCCATATCAACATCATCAAAATCACCTCGTGAAATCAATTCTGGTTTTCCGCCAATGTATTTGATTTTGCCTTCTTCAATTAATCGGTTTCGATAGGTAATTTCAACATATTCTTCTGCAGGGACAGCAAATGGTACCACATCACCGGCTAAAAATTGCATTGCACCTGAGTCAATTAGCCCCATAGTGACAGCCATCATATTAGCGATTTGCGCATTATGTCCACAACAGTGAGCCGCTCCTGAAGTTTCGTCTGCGGCAGGGTGGTCGGCACAAATAATTGCATCGAGCTCGCCAATAATGGCAATGCTATATTTACTTCCTTTCCCACCTTTTAATCGACCTTTAACACCAGTTAAGGCTAATTTATTTTTAAATGGAACACCTAATTTCTCTAAAGCGTCTTCTACTTTTTTAGCTGTTTTATGTTCTTTGTAACCAAGTTCTGGCTCTGACCAAATTGCTTCAGCAATCGACTTGATATCTGCTTTTCGATTTGCAATTGCATCGCAGACTTTTTTCTTTAGTTCTTCTTTAGTCATAAATAAAATCCTTATCCAAATTAGATAACGCCTTCCCAATGTAAAGTAATTTGAGCAATTAGGGCAGCAAAAATAAACGTACCAGAAAAAACAGCTAAAGATACGGGAATGATACGCCAAGATATATTTTTAAATAGCGCAAGATCTTTACCAATCGCTAATCCCGCATAAGCAAGTACTGGTGTACAAACAGCAAGTAATGAGACTTGATCTGTAATTGCAACCACTTCTTGATGATATGGGAATATCGGTGCTGATACAATAGCAGCAACAACGGATACCCATAGAATTACAGGAAGTTTATTTAATACAGGTAATTTACTTATTAATAATCCTGCAATAGATATGACAACTAACACAGCTAATGCTTGAAGCGATAGCATAAAATCAATTTTATATCCTACAGTGTTACCTGCTGCCATGATAACGGCTACTAAAATAAGTACAAAAATTGTTTCTAAAATTTTCATATTCGATTCCTTATTTATTGCGACGAAGGCGAGCTAAAGTGTTATACATGAAAGAAGCGAAAGGCAAAGAAAATAGTGTATAAATATATATGCCTACAATACCAGACATTAAGTTCGCTGTTGTTGCATAAGCATTGATATTTTCTGATAAGTCAGGATATAAATCACTTATCGGTGCCAATGAAGCAGCCATCATGCTCCCACTACCTACTCCAGCTCCCATTGCTAAAGCATAAGGGTGAAGAATATTCAATTGTGCTATTATGCTTGCAAGGATACTCATCCAAATTGCACCATAAAGAGTCCCACATACATACATAGCCATAACACCTCGTCCTTCAGGTGAATCTAGCCCATATTTATCTGCAACAATAGCTATATTAGGTTCGCGAGCAACAGAGTAGGTTGCACCAACTGCCTCTCTTTTCATACCTAATAACATAGCTAATGGTAATCCTAGTAAAATTGTTCCTGCGAAATGGCCTAATTCTTGAAAAATTAGGGCTAACTTGGCATCGTTTAAAATCATGTCAATTTTAGGACCTACAGCCACACCAAGCTTTGCAATAAGTAATATTAATGTAACCATCATCACTAAACTGGCATGCTGCATATTTTTATTAGTTAATATTTTTAGCTTTGGTAGGCTGATTACACCGCCAAAGATCATTGCATATAACATTGGATAAACGGCGATAATCCATATTGATTGTTTACCGATTAGTTCGCAAATAATTACTACTAACAGTGCAATTATATGCAATTTATAGTCTCGTAAAACTTCCATTCCTGCTCCTTATTTTAATTTTTATCTATATTTTATATTACGGTTGCCCCTAAAGTGTTTTGAAAGTGTTTTAAAGCCCATTGATGACCGATTGGATCAAAGCTAGCAACTGCATTTTGATGAATAATCAATTTGTAGCCTAAATTATAGGCATCAATCGCTGTGTGTAATATGCAAATATCTGTGCAGACACCAACTAAATGGATTTCAGTAATATGCCTTTCGCGTAAGCGTAGATCGAGATCCGTACCACAAAATGCCGAGTAGTGTCGTTTATTCATCCAATAAATATTATCTGAATTCTGATGTTTTTGATAAAGAGTATGTAAATTACCAAATAACTGTTGCCCAAAAGTTCCAATAATATTGTGAGGGGGAAAGAGTTTATTTTCTGGATGATATTTATCTGAAGGGTCATGAGAATCAATCGCAAAAACGATAAATTGATTATTTTGGATGAATGATTTAGTTAAATTTAATATTTCTGACTCAATTTGTTGCCCAACAGAACCTGTAGTCAAAGCGCCATCGTCAGCGATGAAATCATTAGTATAGTCAATTGAAATTAAAGCTTTCATATCATATGAGTAATATCCAAATAATACTAAAGCTTAGTAATAAATATCTGATAAGACAAGCTCTTAAATAAATCATTTTAAAAGCTTATCAAGATAAAACGATTTTATATTTATTATCTAATTGAATTTAAAATAGTTTGTAAAAAAATGTATAAAGTAAAATTATTATAATAAATCGAGTATAAATAAATTAAATAGTGATTATTTTCAAACATAGTCTTTATACCCTGATAAATTGCTCTATAATAATTATTATTTTTGACAACTGTACACAGGATATTTTTAATGAGAACAATTTATTGCGGACAGCTAAACGCAAGTTATATTAATCAAGAAGTCACACTATGTGGATGGGTCAATAAACGCCGAGATTTAGGTGGGATGATTTTTATTGATATGCGTGATCGTGAAGGAATTGTGCAAGTTTTTTTTGATCCTGATTATCAACAAGCATATCAATTAGCTGGCGAATTACGTAATGAATTTTGTATTCAAATTAAAGGAAAAGTAAGAGCACGACCAGAGGGCCAAATTAATAAAGATATGGTAACTGGTGAGGTTGAAATACTGGCGACTGAGCTTGTGATTTTTAATCGTAGTGATGTTTTACCGCTTGATTTCAACCAAAATAATAGTGAAGAACAGCGTTTAAAATACCGCTATATAGATTTACGCCGTCCAGAAATGGCGACTATATTTAAAACTCGCGCAAAAATTACGGCATTTGTCCGTTCATTTATGAATGAGCATGGTTTTTTAGATATCGAAACACCAATGTTAACCAAAGCAACACCAGAAGGTGCTCGAGATTATCTTGTTCCAAGTCGAGTTCATAATGGTGAGTTTTATGCGCTTCCTCAATCTCCACAACTGTTTAAACAGTTACTGATGATGTCTGGATTTGATCGTTATTATCAAATTGTTAAATGTTTTCGTGATGAAGATTTACGAGCCGATCGCCAACCAGAATTTACACAAATAGATGTTGAAACCTCGTTTATGACAGCTGAACAAGTGCGCGAAATCATGGAAAAAATGATACGTGAACTTTGGTTGCATGTTAAAAATGTTGATTTAGGCAAATTCCCAATTATGACTTTTGCTGAGGCAATGCGTCGTTATGGGAGTGATAAACCTGATTTACGTAATCCGCTTGAAATTATTGATGTGGCGGATTTGGTTAAAGATATCGATTTTAAAGTATTTTCAACACCAGCAAATGATCCTAAAGGAAGAGTGGCTTTATTATGCGTTCCAAATGGAGCCGAACTAACACGTAAACAATTAGATGATTATACGCAATTTATCTCAGTTTATGGTGCTAAAGGTATGGCTTGGATCAAAGTTAATGATCGTAGTAAAGGCCTTGAAGGTGTGCAAAGCCCAGTAGCTAAATTTTTTAATGAACCTCAAATGGAAGCATTACTTAATCGTGCCAATGCTAAAGATGGTGATATTTTATTATTTGGTGCGGATAGTTATAAAGTAGTGAGTGATGCATTAGGTGCATTGCGTTTGAAAGTTGGTAAAGATTTAGGTATTACCGATGAGAGTAAGTGGGCGGTACTTTGGGTTGTTGATTTCCCTATGTTTGAGGAAACTGACGAAGGCTTAAGTGCAATGCATCATCCATTTACATCACCAAAAGATTTTACCCCAGAGCAATTAATTAGCAATCCTGAAAATGCAGTAGCTAATGCATATGATATGGTAATCAATGGTTATGAAGTTGGCGGTGGTTCTGTACGTATTCATCGCAGTGAAATGCAGCAGGCTGTCTTTTCTATTTTAGGAATTGATGAACATGATCAGCGTGAAAAGTTCGGCTTTTTACTTGATGCATTAAAATATGGTACGCCACCTCATGCGGGTTTAGCATTTGGCCTAGATAGATTAACTATGCTGTTAACTGGAACAGATAATATTCGAGATGTTATTGCCTTCCCGAAAACGACTGCAGCAACATGTTTATTAACTGATGCGCCTAGTCCTGCAAATCCTACAGCTTTAATGGAATTAGGTATAGAAGTGAGCAAAAAATAGCGATATTTATATGCAAAAATATAAGAACCCTGAGTCAGTATTAGTCGTTATTTATTGTAAACGGACTTTGCGTGTTCTTATGTTGCAACGTAAGGATGATCCTAATTTTTGGCAATCAGTTACAGGTAGTATGGAAGATAAGGAATTACCTAGAGATACGGCAATTCGTGAAGTTTTTGAAGAAACCGGTATAGATATTAACGGAGAAAATCTTAAATTAATTGATGCAAAACATACGGTTGAGTTTGAAATTTTTCCTCAGTTTAGATATCGGTACGCACCAGAAGTAAAGATAAATAAAGAACATTGGTTTTATTTAGCTCTTAATGATGAAATAACGCCATTGCTTACTGAACATTTATCTTATCAATGGTTAACTATAAATAGTGCAGCCAATCTTACTATATCGCCAAATAATTGTGAGGCTATTAGTAAAATTGGCTCAATTGATAAAAATTAATACAAGAGATCCAAAATGAAACTTAGCCATTATGTTATTTCGTTATTCAGCTTGTTTTTTGTAATATCTATCAGTCATGCAGAAATGAATATAAAAAAATGCAAAGTAACTAAAGAAGAAGCTTTAATTTTTGATGAATATGATTCACAAATCGCTGAAAAAATTATTGATTACAAGTTACATAATCAACCTGAAAAAAGAGAAAATAGCATTATTAAAATTTTTACAAATGAAAATAGTGAAGATCGTAATTATTGGTTAGCATCGATACAAACTGATGACAAATCAGAATTTTATCTATTTTATCAAGTTGATAAAAACGAAATTATTGAAGTTGACCAAAAACAATTTGAAGCATTATTACCTAAAATCGTTGAATGTAATCAAACAAAACAACTTCCCATATATAGTGAGAACTTTGATGAAGATTAGTTAATCTTCATCAATTAGTATTTCAATAGCGAGAGTTAAAAGGAGTAATAATGTCGTTGTCTAATTTTCGTGATTTTTTAGATTACCTTGAGCAGCAAGGTGAATTAAAACGCATTACTTATCCAATTAACCCTCATCTTGAAATGACCGAGATTGCTGATAGAGTTTTACGCTCTCAGGGACCAGCTCTATTATTTGAAAACCCAATTGGCTATGACATTCCTGTACTTTGCAATCTTTTTGGAACAGCTAAACGAGTTGCTATGGGGATGGGGCGAGAAAAGACTACAGAGTTAAGAGAAATTGGTGAATTACTAGCTTTTTTGCGAGAACCAGAGCCACCCAAAGGTATTCGACAATTTTTTAATATATTACCTAAATATAAACAAGTTCTAAATATGCCGGTAAAACGGCGTTCCTCAGCGCCTTGTCAGGAATTAATATTTAAAAATGATGAGGTCGATTTAACTCAATTGCCTATTATGCATTGTTGGCCAGATGATGTAGCTCCACTTGTAACTTGGGGACTAACTATAACTAAAGGACCACATAAAGATCGTCAGAATGTAGGTGTTTACCGATTACAGCTACTAGGTAAAAATAAATTAATCATGCGTTGGTTGTCCCATCGAGGTGGGGCACTTGATTTTGCTGAATGGCAACAATCTTATCCAAATGAAAAATTTCCTATTAGTGTAGCTATTGGGGCTGATCCTGCAACAATATTAAGTGCAGTAACACCAGTACCTGATACCTTATCTGAATATGCTTTTGCTGGATTATTGCGTAATAGCCGAACAGAAGTGGTCAAATCATTATCAAATGAGTTAGACGTTCCTGCAACCGCCGAAATTATTTTAGAAGGTTATATTGATCCCCATGAGCAAGCTGTTGAAGGGCCTTATGGTGACCATACTGGTTATTACAATGAAGTCGAAAAATTTGCGGTTTTTACAGTTACACATTTAACCAGACGTAAAGATGCAATTTATCATTCTACATATACGGGTAGACCTCCAGATGAGCCGGCTGTAATGGGATTAGCATTAAATGAAGTATTTATCCCGATATTACAGAAACAATTTCCTGAAATTGTTGATTTTTATCTACCTCCTGAAGGTTGCTCTTATCGTATTGCCATTGTGACAATCAAAAAACAATACCCGGGCCATGCTAAAAGAGTGATGATGGGTGTATGGTCTTATTTAAGACAATTTATGTATACTAAATTTATTATTGTTTGTGATGACGATATTAATGCTAGAGATTGGAAAGATGTTATGTGGGCTATTTCGACAAGAATGGATCCACACCGAGATACAACATTTGTTGATAATACGCCAATTGATTATCTGGATTTTGCTTCACCTATTTCCGGTTTAGGCTCTAAAATGGGACTTGATGCAACTAACAAGTGGCCGGGTGAAACTAATCGTGAGTGGGGTAAAATTATTACTAAAGATGCTAAAGTAGTCGCTCATATTGATGAAATTTGGGACGAACTTGGATTGTGATAGCTTTTGTTAAATAATTAATTATATTTTTTTATAATAAGTCCGATTAAGCGATTTAATAATATTTACAATATTAGAATAACTTTAACTTTCAATTAAATAATAAAAAAAAGTATATTTAAAAAAACAAAACTATTCCCCTTTTAATCAATTATGTATAATTATTGCTAATATTATGACATTTAAAAAATTATGAAAAAACTTCAAATTATATTGGCTTTGGTGTTATCTATCTCTTGTGGAGCAGTTGCAAGCGAAGCTAAAACACAATCGGATACTGAGTTAAAAGTAAGTGACCCTAGTTCATTAATTCCTTCGTTGCTAATTGCTGCTGAAAAGGGTGATATGCAATCACAATATATGCTAGGAACAATTTATAAGCAGGGGTTAGGGGTTGAGGTTAATGATCTAAAGGCTTTTTTCTGGTTTAAGAAAGCCGCTGATCAAGGTTTAGCTAAAGCTCAAAATAATTTAGCTTATATGTACCAAAATGGTTTAGGGACTAAAGCTAATTTATCTGAGGCATTCAAATTGTTTAAATTGGCTGCCGATCAAAATTATGCTTTAGCTAAATATAATTTAGCTTTGATGTATAAAAATGGTGAAGGCGTAGAAAAAAAAACGTCTACCGCAATTGATTATTTTACCCAAGCTGGCGATCAAGGTATTTATGATGCTTATTTAAATTTAGGCATTATGTACTTTGCGGGTGATGGCGTTGATAAAGATCGCCTGGTAGCGGCCGATTGGTTTAGTAAAGCCGCAAAAGATAACAATCCAGAAGCACAATACTATTTAGGATTAATGTCCCAAACTGGTGACGGTTTAACCCAGGATAATGTTGCTGCCCTTTATTTTTATACTCAAGCGGCCGAACGCGGTTATGTACTAGCAATGTACAATTTAGGCATTATGTATGCAACCGGAACAGGAACAAGACCAGATAACACTCAAGCCGCATATTGGTTTACTCAAGCCGCTGAAGGTGGTAACGCTGATGCACAATATAATATAGCGGTTATGTATGATGTTGGCGGGGGAGTTCCTAACGATGAACAAAAAGCAATCGATTGGTATACCAAAGCAGCCAAGCAAGGAAGTGTTGATGCGCAATATAATTTAGGTATTAAATATTTAGAAGGTGAAGGCGTTAAAAAAAATGATAACCTAGCAGTTTATTGGTTTACTAAAGCTAGTGAGCAAGGGGATACCGACGCTAAGGCTTATTTAGAAGAGATAGCTAAAAAAAATAAAAAGGGCGAATAAGCCCTTTTTTCTTATCCTGAATTTCGCATTCCTGCCGCAATACCAGAAATGGTAATCATTAATCCCTGTTCAACTATAGTATTTTCGTTATCATTTTTACGAGAACGACTTAATAATTCTGCTTGTAATAAATTAAGTGGTTCAATATATGTATTACGTAATGCAACAGACTCCGCAATCCAAGGTAAGTCTGCCATCAAGCTAATATCATCAGTAATCGTTAATACGGTATTAATATCTTCGGTTAATAAATTTCTTAACTCCTCTCCTAATGGCCATAATGTAGGAGAAACTAGCCTTTGTTCATAGTACTCATGAATATTCGGCGCCGCTTTAGCGTAAACCATTTCCAACATACCTAATCGGGCATTAAAAAATGGCCAATTATGATACATATCTTTAAGTTGTTCTTTTTTGCCCTCATTGATAACTTGCCTAAGTGCGCTTCCTGCACCTAGCCATGATGGAACCATTAGGCGATTTTGAGTCCAAGCAAAAATCCACGGAATTGCTCGTAAACTTTCTATTCCTCCACCGGTACGTCGTTTTTGTGGTCGAGAGCCTAGAGGTAATCTTCCAAGTTCGGTTTCTGGTGTAACTGATCTAAAATAATCAACAAATTCAGCTTTTTCTCTTATGTAGCTACGATAACATTGGCATGAATAATCAGACATTTCATCCATAATATCACGCCAGACTTGCTTCGGTTCAGGAGGTGGTAATAAATTAGCTTGTAAAATAGCTGATGCATAAAGCATTAAGCTACTAAGTGCAACTTCAGGTAAACCAAGTTTGAACCGAATCATCTCACCTTGTTCTGTAACACGTAAGCCACCTTTTAATGATCCTGGTGGTTGTGACAGCAAAGCTGCATGAGCAGGAGCACCTCCCCGTCCGATTGAACCTCCACGACCATGAAATAACACCAAGTTAACATTATATTGTTCAAATAAATTAACTAATTCTTCTTGTGAACGATACTGTGCCCATGATGCTGCGAGAGTTCCTGCATCTTTTGCTGAATCAGAATAGCCAATCATAACCATCTGCTTGCCATTGATTTTTTCACGATACCAAGGAATATCTAAAAGCTTTTGCATAACAGATTTTGCATTATTTAAATCTTCTAAGGTTTCAAACAAAGGCGCAACAGGAATATTTTTTTGGCAATCAACAATTTTTAAAAGTAAGTAAACAGCTAGGACATCAGAAGGTGCTTTTGCCATCGAAATGACATAAGACGCAATCGATTCTTCACCTGCTTTTTTGATAACACGGCAAGTGTCTAATACTTCTTTAACCATTTCATCTGGTTGCCAATTATAGGGTAGTAATGGTCGATTAGATTGTAATTCGGTTAATAAAAATTCTTGTTTTTCTTCTTCTGACCATGAAGCATAGCTGCCTAAGTTTAACTCTTTAGTTAAGGCGTCTAACGCTTCAGTATGCACTGAACTATCTTGACGTATATCTAATCTAACTAATTGCAATCCAAAACTTTTAATACGTCTTAATGTATCTAATAGTGGGCCATGAGCAATAGTTGACATTCCGTTTTCAATTAATGATTCATAACATGTATAAAGTGGTGTCCATAATTGTTCATTCTTTATTAAAAGATCATTAGGTGCTAAAACTTGTTCATTATTTAATAATGCAACTATGTAGCTATGGGTTTTAGTTAAACGTGAACGTAACTGTTTCATTACAGCCCGATAAGGCTCTGATGCTGTTTTATTTTGTTCATCTAATAAGTCAATGACTGATTGGCTACATTCAGTCATTGATAATTCACGAACTAAAATTTGAATATCAGCTAAAAATAGTTCAATTGCTTTTAATCTAGCTTGCAACATCACCCTTCCTGTAACTTTAGCTGTTACATTTGGGTTGCCGTCTCGATCTCCCCCCATCCAAGAGGTAAATTTCACTGGAACATGTTCAACAGATAGTTCAGCATTGAATGCATCAACTAATTGGTCATTAAACTCACGTAAGAATAACGGGACGCCTTCCCATAAACTATCTTCAATTACAGAGAATCCCCATTTAGCTTCATCAAGAGGAGTAGGGCGTTTTTTACGAATTTCGTCGGTGTACCATGCTTGGCAAACAAGTTGTTTAAGGCGACGCATGATACGTTCTCTTTCATAATCCGCTAAATCGTTATGATCAAGTTGTGACAAACAATTATTAATAGCGGTATAAGTATTAATCATTGTTCGGCGATTGATTTCAGTTGGATGTGCAGTAAGCACTAACTCAATAGATAAATTATCAATAGCTTGTTCAATTGTTTTAGGCGCGAAATTTAAATTTTTAAGTGTTTTAAATAATTCGGTCATTTTTTTAGGGCTGCTCGATGCTTCCCCATGTGGTGAAATTCCATAATACTCAGCAGCAGTATTAACTAAGTTTAAAAATTGATTAAACGCACGTGCAACATGGAGTAAATCTTGATCATTAAGATTTTCAATCAATCTTAGTAATTCATTATGTGCTTGTTTGTTACCTTGTTGAGCTGATTTTGATAACTGCCTTATTTTTTCGACCAAATCGAAAGTTTCATTCCCTGTTGCTCGTTTAATTGCATCGCCCAATAATGTACCTAGCATATTGACGTTGCTTCGCATTGATGAGTATTGGCTATTCATTCTATTCTCTACTTTGTTTATATTTTGCCTAAGAGCCTTTAAGCTGTATGACCAAAAATTAAAGAAAAAGGTATAAATATAAGTTAATTGCTCAGGATATATACTTTATAACAATGTTGTATTGAATTTAAATAATAAAATCTTATAGTTTTTATTATTTCCATCGTTTTTATTATATTTGGTAAAAATAACATTCTGTTGACTATATAAAGATAATAAATTATTTAGAAAGAATTTTTTGTATTAACGAAACGTTAGTAAACTGTATATTGTCGTCGATTGGGTATATACTAATATCATTATGAATAAGTATTGGATTATCTAATGATCGTTGTTTTTTATATTGCATCGATAATAGCTATTATTGCTAGTTTAAAAGTGATTTTTTGTAGAAGGGTAGAGAAGGCAATTTTATATCTCGCTATTTCACTTTTTGCATCAGCATTAATATTTATTCTGTTACAAACATATATTTCAGCTGCTTTATATATCCTCTTTTTTATTTGCGGTGGCATAATCCTTTTTTGGGGTGTTTCTTTAAAGCTTAAAATTCGTAATGATAATGTTGAAAATAATAAACATGGTATAAGTCCTAAGATTTGGTTGGGGCCATTAGTTTTGGCATTCATATTGTTAGTTATTCTTATATATGGTGTAGTAAGCACTGACTATTCACAACTTAAAGAAACACATGAATTAATGCATCAAATGTCTATCTATGCTTATATTTTGATGACGGAGTTAGCTGCATTTTTGTTATTAGGTGCAGTAGTTATATCTTATCATTTTATGCATCGAATGTTTTCGGAGAAATAACGTGATACCACTTATGCATGGGCTAATTTTTGCTTCTATCTTGTTTGTAATCGGGCTGTTAGGTGTAATGATTAGACGAAATCTCTATTTTTTATTATTAAGCCTTATTATCATGAATAATGGAGCAATAGCAGCTTTGTTTGTCGCGAGTAGTTATTGGCAGCAATCAGATGGTGGCGTTTTAGCTATCTTAGCTGTAATTACTGTCTTAACTCAAATATGTGTCGGGCTTGCTTTACTTGTTAAATTAATTTATCGACGTAAAAACTTTAATATTGATTCATTGAGCGAAATGAAAGGATGAATTTACTTTATTTAACTATCATTGTTCCATTACTATCTTTTCTAATACAGGTTTGTTTTGGGCGACAAATACAATCCATTAATGTTAAGTTAATCGGAATTAGTACTATATTTATTGTTGGTTTAATAACAATATTTTCATGTATTGATTTTTCTACCAATACCGTCCCAGATATGACACTCGTTTATACAAGAAATCTATGGACTTGGTTTTCTGTCGGTGATTTTGAAGTTCCGATTTCCTTAACTTTGGATGGGTTATCGCTAACTTTTTTAGTGCTAATTTCTTTCTTTGGTTTATTGATCTCTATCTTTGCTGCCAGTTATCTAAAATCACGAGAAGATATTTATACTTTCTATGCATATAGTAATTTACTCATAACTAGCATGTTAACAGTTGTGCTTGTTGATAATTTGTTTGTGATGCTACTCGGTTGGGAAGGTGTGAGTATAAGCACTTACTTACTTATTGGTATTTATTACAAACAGGCTCGTAATGGTTATGCTGCAGTTAAAGCTTTTGTTATGATGCATTTAACTGACATATTTCTAATTATTGGTATATTTTTACTTTATCAAACAGTAGAAACATTAAAAATCAGCGAGATTTTATTTAAAGCACATAACGATTTAGCTATCGATTCAGATATTATCTTTTGGATCACCATTATGTTGTTCCTTGGCGCTATGAGTAAATCGGCTCTTTTTCCAATGCATACATGGTTCACAGAAACCACATTAGCACCAATGCCAGCTGTTGCTCTATTACAGTCTTCAACTGTCATATTGGCCGGAGTTTATCTTGTTTTAAGATTAAGCAATTTGTTTATGATGTCTAGTGATACACTTTATATAATGCTTTTATTTGCATCTTTAACTATTATATTTGCTAGTAGTATTGCTTTGGTTCAAAATGATATAAAACGAATTATAACCTATATTAATTTAGCTCAAATTAGTTACCTATTTTTTGCCTTTTCAACTCAAAGTTGGAATTTATCATTAAATTGTTTGATAAATTATTCTGTAACCAGTACATTATTAATACTAGCTTCAGCAATTTTATTAAAACAATGCCAAGGTGAAAGAGACATTAGCAAAATTGGTGGTTTATTAAAATCTAACCCAATATTATATGCTATTTTTCTAATTATAATGCTTTCACTTAGTGCATTCCCTTATATTTCTGCATCTTTTTATATTAAAGGCGATATTATTTGGAGATTAATGGCACAAGATAGCTTGATGGCTGGCACCATAGGTTTATTAGGTGTTTTATTATCAAGTTTGGGCATTTGGCGCATAATCTTTTTAGTTTTCCATCATACCCATAAAATGGATCATATTATAAAAATTAAAACGATAAATTATTTTCCAATTTTTATATTGTTAATATTTACTACTGCATTATTTATTTATTTCCCATTACCGATACAAGGAATAATTCCTATAGCCCATCTTGATACTCAGGAACAGTTACCATTTCGGATATTATTAAGTGCAGTGACTATATTGAGTTTAGTTATTGCTTATATTCTTTATGGGCATCTTAATAGTGAGGTTCATGAAATACTTAATACTCCGATGGTCAAATTTTTAGGAAGATTATGTAAAAGCAATTGGCGATTTGATTTTGTCTTGAACAATATCTTCGTAAAACCTTATATCTATTTAGCGGATTTCCTGAAAAAAGATCCGTTAGCGATATGGGACAACTGGATAATGTGGGGAATTAAAAAAATAAACTCATATATTGTTAGCCTAGAAAATGGACAGATACGATGGTATATGGTTTCAATGGTCATAGGTAGCATTATTATATTAATGTTATTGATTTTTATTTAATAAAGGTGTGAACTTTCATGTTGTTATGGCTTGTCTTCTTACCTGTAATTGGCGGATTCATTGGTTGGTTATGTCAAGTATTCTTACAAAGAATCGTAGTATCAACTGATGTACAATTGCGTTGGCAACGTTTACCAATTATGGTTGCTTTCACGACTATATTAATCACATTAATATTAGCCATAATTTTATGGGCGAATGCAATAAATGTAGAACCAGATACAAGTTGGAGTAAAGAGGTTAATTATGACTGGATCCCATTACTTGGTATCCATTTTCATCTTCTATTGGATGGTCTATCGTTGGTAGTAATTACTTCGACACTTTTCATTGTACTACTAGTTATTATTTATTCTAGCAAAGAAAACCTAAATAACCTTGGGTTGTTTTACTTATGTGTATTATTTATGACATCAGCCATTATGATGTTATTTGTCATTACTGATCTGTTTTTGATGTTTTTCTTCTGGGAAGCGGTAGCTATTCCGATTTATTTCTTAATTTCATTGTGGGGAAGGAGAGATTTAAATTCACAACGCTTCAATGGTGCTAATAAATTTTTAATCTACACACAAATAAGCAGTTTATTAATGCTAATATCTATTGTTTCATTAGCACTAATTAATTGGAATTTAACCGGTCAATGGACTTTTGACTATCAAATTTTAACTAAAACACCAATTTCAAGTAATACTGAATTTTTATTAATGTTAGGATTTCTAGCAGCTTTCCTTATACGCATTCCTTTAGTTCCTTTTCACAATTGGTTTATTGAAGCACATATTGAATCTTCAACAAGTGGTTCAATGATGATAAGTGGTTTATTACTTAATACGGCAACATTTGGTTTATTACGTTTTGTAATCCCCCTTTTTCCAAACGCGTCTTTGGCCATTATGCCTGTTATTTCAATACTAGCTATGTTTACTGTTTTTTATGCTGCTTTACTAGCATTTAACCAAACAGATATAAAAAAATTAATTGCTTATATCCATATCGCGTTAATGGGATTTGTTACTACAATTATTTATAGTGGATCTGTAATAGCATTTCAAGGCGTTGTTATTCAAATGATAGCCATAAATCTAGCTATCGTTGGCATGTTTATGATTAGCGGATTATTGGCTGAATGCTATTTAACTCGGAATATAAACCAATTTATTGGATTAAAAGAGCAAGTGAGATATCTGTCCTCTTTTACTTTATTTTTTATGTTAGCTGTATTAGGCATACCAGGTACAGCTAATTTTGTTGGTAATTATATGATGTTATTAGGTAGTTATACCTCTTATTCATATTATACAATTTTGTTGGTAATTGGGTTGCTGTTACTGTCAATTTCCTTAATTATTCGTATGCAACCTATTTTTTATGGAGTAGTTGATAAAGTAGATGTAACCAAACACTTTTTAAGTAAAAAAGATATTTTATTATTATCTAGTGTGTTGATAGTTCTAATTTTTATCGGGTTGTACCCTAAGATAGTGTTAGATATATCTTATTCTACTGTCAACCAAACACAGCAGTATATAACAGCAGAACGAGTGGGAGAGTAAAAATTTATGATAGCTTTATTGCCAATATTCATATTGAGCTTTGCCATAATTGTTTTGCTCATAGCGCTTTTTGTTTTTAAAGTAGGAACTAAAAAATGCGCTATTTTAGCTATATCAGGGTTGATATGCGCTTTAATTTGTTCATCAATTCTAGGCTTTAAAATTTCTCATAACACACCCGCAATAACTGATATTAGTAGTGACAATATGCAAATATCTGTACCTACTTCACAAGGTTCAACTGATACTGATTTATCAAGTGAGCAAACTATAGCCGTTGATGAAGTTCCAACGGAAACATCATCCCCTCAAAATGACCAGAACTCTGAACCTATGGTTCAACAAGATTTTGTAGGCCCACCTCAGAATGTTATTGATACTACACAAGCTGATGATAATACTGATAATAAATGGCGTGCTCATCAAGTTACAGCGTTATTTACCTGTGATGGCTATGGATTACTTTATACCAGTTTGATTTTGATTATTTCTATTGTAGTTGCTTCACTCGCTTATCAATGGTTTGTACAAGAACTGGTCGTACATGGTTTATTCTATGTAATTTTATTACTTATGGCATTAGGCGGCGTAACTTTAGTTTATGCAAGTCATTTAATGTCATTCTTCCTAGGCTTAGAATTACTTTCGATACCATTTATTGGATTGATCGGTTATCAATATATACAAACACATGCGTTAGAAGCTGCGATCAAATATATGATTCTATCTGCAATAGCTAGTTCATTTTTGTTAATGGGAATAGCCTTCTACTATGCAACAACTGGAGAGCTTACATTTAGTGGTTTAAGTTACCAGCTTTCAACCATGAATTATCAAAGTACATTATTATTAATTGGCATTTGTTTAATATTAGTGGGAATTGGTTTTAAGCTTTCATTGGTACCTTTTCAACTTTGGTTGCCTGACGTTTATCAAGGTGCGCCGACTGTAGTAGCATTATTATTATCAACAGTAGGAAAAGTGGCAGTATTTTGTGCTATTGCCAGATTATTTTTACTTGCGCCAATTGTTAATAATGAAACAATTCGTATTATTTTGGTGATTATGGCTTTTTGTTCAATACTATGGGGTAATTTATCTGCTTTAATGCAAAGTAGCTTAAAGCGTTTATTAGCTTATTCATCCGTAGCTCACTTTGGTTATTTATTACTTGCTTTAATTGCGGTGCAATATCAAGTATTGGCCTTAGAAACCATTGGTGTATATTTGATTGGTTACATTCTTGCCAATATCTGTATTTTGGGCGTGATCAGTTTAGAATCACATTCCAACGAGTTACAGGATCATGAAAACGAAGTCGATCTTTCAGGATTATTCTGGCGTCGTCCTGTTTTAGCATTAGCAATGGGTATAGGTTTACTCTCTTTAGCCGGTGCTCCACTGACAGCTGGTTTTGTTGGGCGTTTCCTTCTAATATTGTTGGGTGTAACGGCTGAATTATGGTGGTTAATTGCGGCAGTTGTAATTGGTAGTACACTAGGACTTTATTTTTATGCAAGACTTATTCTCAACCTTTATATCAAACCATCTAATGATGAACAGCTGAATTCGAACATCAGATTAAAATGGCAGGATATAAAAATGAGCGAATTGCTAATTGTTCTTGCAGCAGTTTTAACGATTGTATGTGGTGTCTATCCAAAATGGTTAGTTAACTTAGTTAGTATGGCTCAATATTTAACGACTTAATTATTTTTGTTACTTTCTTGAGATTGATTAAAAAGACATTGACAAGAAATAGTTAATTATCGACATATTTATTGTGTTATAATTCTGAACTTTAATATTTTTGTAATAATTAAGAGGACCGATATGGACTTTTTTATTTCTAATGCATATGCAGCCGATGGCGCTCAGCCTGGTGGTGATTATTTAATGCCAATTATGTTAGTGGTATTCGGGTTATTTTTCTATTTTATGATTATGCGCCCACAACAAAAACGCGCTAAAGCGCATCGTGAGTTAATGGCATCAATTTCTAAAGGTGATGAAGTATTAACTAATGGTGGACTTATTGGTCGAGTTTCAAAAGTTAACGACAATGGTTATATTGCGTTAGAGTTAAATGATACAACAGAAGTTGTTATCAAACGTGACTTTATCACATCTGTTTTACCAAAAGGAACAATGAAATCATTATAATAAATTTCATTGTATTAATTATCTAATTCCACAAGAGAAAATGTCGTGCTAAATCGCTATCCTTTGTGGAAGTACATTATGTTGGTCGTCGTAATTTGCGTCGGCCTGCTTTATGCGCTTCCAAATATTTATGGTGAAGATCCTGCTATACAAATTTCAGGTTCAAACGGTACCGAAATTAATGTTGCTATGCAAGATAAAGTTAAGCAACTTTTGGTGAAAAACAAGATTGAACCTAAATCACTCGTATATGAAAATAAATCTATTTTAATTCGATTAAGTGATAATGATACTCAGCTTAAAGCTAAAGAATTAATATCACAAGAATTAGGTGAAGATTATACTGTTGCGTTAAATCTAGCACCAGCAACACCATCGTGGTTAGCTGTGATTGGCGCCGAGCCAATGAAATTAGGCCTCGATTTGCGCGGCGGTGTTCATTTCTTAATGGAAGTAGATATGACTACTGCATTAAGTAAATTGACAGACCAGTCGATTGAAAATTTAAAAGCAGAGTTTAATAAAAACAATCTTGTATATAAAACAATCAGCAAAAATCCTAATCAACAAATAACAATGCAATTTGATAATGTTGAAGATCGAAATAAAGCTATTACTAAGATCAATGGATTACAAGATTATGAGTTAACTTCACAAGATGAAAACAGCATTGTCATTAGTGTTAGTCAACAGAGACTGCAACAAGCGAAAAATGATGCAGTTCAACAAAATACTACCATTTTACGTAATCGAGTTAATCAGTTAGGTGTGGCTGAACCAATTGTTCAACGCCAAGGCTCAGATCGTATTGTGGTTGAATTACCAGGTATCCAAGATACTGCATTGGCTAAACGCATTTTAGGCGCGACAGCTACCCTTGAATTTAGGCAAGTGAATGATGATAGCTCAATTGACTTAGCTGCAATTTTAAACGGCAATATGCGTGTTCCATATGGTTCTGAAATAAAATATATGGAAAACGGCCGACCAGTTTTACTTTATAAACGTGTAGTATTAACAGGTGATCATATTACCGATTCTTCATTTAGAGTAAACGAATATAGCCAACCAGAGGTTTCTATCACTCTTGATAGTGCTGGTGGTAAAACCATGCTTGGTTTCACGCAAAAAAATCTGAAAAAAGCAATGGCAACACTTTTTGTCGAGTATAAAGATACTGGAAAACGTGATGAAAATGATAAACCTATTCTTGAAAAACAAGAGAGAGTCATCAATGTCGCAACTATCCAAGGTATTTTTAGTGACCGATTCCAAGTAACAGGCATAAGTAGTATTGATGAAGCTAAGAATTTATCATTATTACTTAGAGCTGGTGCGTTGATTGCTCCGATTCAAATAATTGAAGAACGAACAGTAGGTCCTTCAATGGGGCAAGAAAATATCACACAAGGCTTAGAATCTTGTGTTTGGGGATTATTAATTTCTGTCATATTTATGCTGGTGGTTTATCGCCTATTTGGAGTATTTGCAAGTCTTGCACTGGTAGCGAACTTAATTTTGATTGTTGGCACCATGTCATTATTACCAGGTGCGACATTGAGTATGCCAGGTATTGCCGGTATAGTTTTAACCGTAGGTATGGCAGTCGATGCTAATGTATTGATTAACGAGCGAATAAAAGAAGAACTAAGTAACGGACGAGGTGTTCAACACGCAATTAGCGAAGGTTATGCGGGCGCTTGGAGTAGTATTTTTGATGCCAACATCACCACACTGATTACTGCGGTTATTCTTTATGCGGTTGGTACTGGCTCAATTAAAGGCTTCGCTATTACATTAGGTATCGGTATTGTAACATCGATGTTTACCTCGATCGTAGGGACTCGAGCATTGGCCAATCTTATTTATGGTGGTCGTCGTGTTGATAAGTTATCAATTTAGAGGTTTATTGTGATTGTTGATAAAAAAGAAAATCATGATGTTAGAGAGCTAAATCATGGCCGCAGAGTCCTCGACTTTTTAAAATTTGGTTTTATTGCTTTTGCCATCTCAATGATATTAGTTGTGGCGTCATTTGTAATAATTTTTGTTAAAGGATTTAATCTTGGACAAGATTTTACTGGTGGGACAACTGTTGAGTTAACCGTTACTAAAGCTATAAACCTTGATGACCTACGTAACAGTTTACGTGATGAGGGCTATCATGAACCAATCGTTCAATATTATGGTAGCAGTAAAGATATCATTATTCGACTACCAACTGCCAACCAAAGTGAAGGTAGTGTATCATCAACGATTGATAATGCATTAGGTATGAAAATTTCAAATTTAGTGCATAAAAATATTGATAGTAATGCTGAAATTAAACGAATTGAATTCGTTGGCCCAACAGTTGGTACTGAATTAGCTCAAGATGGAATATTAGCGATTTGTGCTGCTTTAATCTGTATTTTAATCTACATTGCGTTTCGATTTGAATGGCGATTTGGTACAGGTGCTGTTGTCGCATTAGCGCATGACGTTGTAATAACCGCAGGATATTTATCGTTATTTAATCGAGAGTTAGATTTGACTATTATCGCAGCGATGTTATCTATCATTGGTTATTCGCTTAATGATACCATCGTTGTATTTGACCGAATTCGTGAGAATTTTAGAAAAATTCGACGTGCGTCGCCATACGATGTGATCAACATCTCACTAACTCAAACATTACATCGAACCTTAATGACATCAGGTACAACCTTAGCTGTTGTTATTATTTTGTATATATTTGGCGGTTCAATGTTAAAAGGTTTTTCTGAAACATTAGGCGTAGGGATTGTGTTAGGCACGATATCATCGATCTATGTGGCCGCATATATGTCACTTAAATTGGGTGTTAAACGTGAGCACTTTATGCCACCAAAAGTTGAAGTTGAAGGTGCAGATCAAAACGCAATTATTCATTAACTACTTAAGCTCTGTCATAGTTTGACAGAGCTTTATTAGACTGTTTTTTAAGCGAATAATACCAAACTATTTGACACCCTCTAACTAGTTGCATATTATTAGCCACAGTTTTACCTATTTGGGGCCATAGCTCAGCTGGGAGAGCGCAACGCTGGCAGCGTTGAGGTCAGGGGTTCGATCCCCCTTGGCTCCACCAATTCCCCATTTCTTAAATCAAATTCTTTCAAATACATATATCTAGTGCTAAGATAGCAAAACTATTCACTATTGAGTACTCTATATGATTCAATACCATTCAAAAATATTAGCTAATGAATGTCGTGATATGAATGATATTCGAGCTGAAATCGACAGAATAGATCATTTGGTAATTCAATTATTAGCCGCTCGGTTTGAGTATGTTAAAGCTGCAAGCCAATTCAAAAAAAATGTCACTGATGTGCAGGCTCAAGCTCGTTTTAACAGTATGTTAGAGCAACGTATGCTTTGGGCTAATGAGTTGGGACTTGATGGTGAAGTGATTAAACAATTGTATGCTAACTTAGTTAAATATTTTATTAATGAAGAAATGAAACATTTTAATAAGGCAGATAAATAAGATGAATTATGAAAACAAACAGCATCTATTGGATGAGATAAATAAAACTGCTAAGCTATTTATTGATGAATTCAGCGAATTATCCGAACTAGATAAAGATAAGTTAATAGATGGAGTAGATCGAACTCCAAGTCAAATGATTGCTTATCAGTTAGGATGGTTGGATCTTGTTAAGTCTTGGGATGATCTTGAACTTGCTGGACAAACCCCAACATTACCAGCAGAAGGCTACAAATGGAATCAGTTAGGCACATTATATCAACACTTTTATAAGATTTATCAGGATTATTCATTACAAGAACTGATTAAATTATTTAATGAGAAAATTGTTATCTGGAATAATTGGATTAACTCATTAGATGATAGTACACTTTTCATAAAAGACACGCGTAATTGGACTAAACCTTTTCCTCCAGCATGGACTGTTGCACGATTTATCCATATTAATTCTGTTGCACCATTTAAATCCTTTAGAGCTAAAATTAGAAAATGGAAAAAATTAAATTCAAATCAGTAAAATCATAACATTTATTCCCAAAAAAATAAGGAACTGTATGGCTTTTTCAGAACAAGAAAAGAAACACCTTTTAGAACTAAAATACGTTGGCGATAAAATCATAGAAAGATTACAACAGATGGGATTCGATTCATTTGAAAAGTTGCGTAATACTTCTTTAGTTGAAATACTGAATAAAGGTGCCTTATTAACCGGATCATCATGTTGGAAAAACAGCCATCAGGCAAAAACCGCAATCCAAAATATTTTGGCTTTGGTCAATCAATGTTAATTGATTTTTTTGCTGTAACTATTAAATTTGTCTCTATATAGATGTGATAAACCCTAATTTTAAGTCATTATTTTTGACAATATGGTATCCACACGCGGCGACATCTAAATTGTGGTAAGGTAAAAGATGATAATCACTTGATTGATCGACTGGTTGGCACTTTCCCCAATATTGATAAAATGATTCGCACATTAAAAAGGATATCCCTATATTTATCAGCCAATTGTTTGAAATGTGAAGCTGAGTATCACCATTAATATTAGAATAATAAAAGAATATTGGCTAAATTGCTAAATTTTTATACTCAAAAACCCCGTTCCTCAACTTTTTTTAATTGGCTATCACATTTGTGTACTAAAAAATATTCGGTTAACGATAGCAGGATATATCTTAAACAAATATCGATAAATATTAATGGGATAATTAATATTAGCTATTAAGTTTATTAATTAGGTTTTGCTCATTTGATTGAAGTTTGGCAAAATAGCTAACTTACTATGTATTATTTTAAGTACTTTAGATAATTTAAAATTTTCAATTAAAGTAAAATCTCATATTGATAGGTTGAAGATAAAACAGGAACTAAATTAGGATGATTAGTCAAAGAAAAAAAATTATTAAGAGGTTATTCATCTCAAGCTGTTTGAGTGGATTATTCCTTTGTTCAATGACTGCTTATGCCGAAGACTCAAATCTCACGTTGCAAACCGAGACGGTAGAAGAGGTTAATTCCTCAACTGAGACTATAGAATCAATTGATAATGTTGAGCCTTCTCAACCTAATGAACATATTTATCACAAAACTATATTTTCATTGTTAGGTGAACCTAAATACCCTGAAAATTTTGAACATCTTAACTATGTCAATCCCAATGCTCCTAAAGGTGGAATTATTAAATTGTATGAAATAGGTACTTTTGATAATTTTAATCGTTTCGCAAGTCGTGGCGCACCTGAACATTATTCCGGCTCCTTATATGATTCTCTATTTACCACAACAGCTGATGATATTTCGAGTTTTTATCCACTAATTGCCACCTCAATCACTTATTCAGATAGTTATCGTTGGGCAGAGGTAGAAATTAATCCTAATGCGCGTTTTCAAGATGGTAAGCCAATAACCGCACATGATGTGGAATTTACTTTTCAAAAATTTATGACTGAAGGTGTTTCACAATATCGGGTTTACAACAAAGGGATAAATGTTAAAGCCATAGACGATTATCGCGTTCGTGTCGACTTACCTGAAGCCGACCGTGAAAAATTACTATCCTTTGTTGGTAATATGCATGTTATTCCTGAACATTATTGGAAAGATCGTAATTTTTCCGAGCCAGTAAGTACGCCTCCGATTGGTAGCGGACCTTATTATATTAGTGATTATAAAATGGGACAGTATGTCGTTTATAAGCGAAATCCTGATTATTGGGCAAAAGATTTACCAGTTAATAGAGGTCTAAATAATTTTGATGAAAAACGTATCGATTATTATATGGATACCAGTATAGCTTTAGAGGCTTTTAAAGCTGGGGAGTATGATTTTCGAGGTGAAGGACAACCGAAAAATTGGTTTACTCAATATCAAGGAAAATACTTTGATTCAAAAGATATCATTAAAAAAGAAAAAATCGTTGAAACAGCTGTAGATACTAAATGGTTAGCGTTTAATTTGCAGAAAGATTTTTTTAAAGATATAAAAGTTCGAAAAGCGATTACCTTAGCTTTTGATTTTGAATGGTTAAATCATGCATTTTATTATGATAGTTATAAAAGACCATCTAGCTTTTTTGAAAATACTATTTATGCCGCCAAAGGTAAACCGAGTGAACTTGAGCTTAAATGGTTAACTCCTTATAAAAATATTATTCCTGAACAAGCGTTTGATGAAGCTTTTACTATCCCTAAAAGTGATGGGCAAGGTTTTAATCGCAATAACTTATTAACAGCTGCTAAATTATTGGAAGAAGCAGGTTGGATCATTAAAGACGGTAAATTAATTAATCCTAAAACCCAACAACCTTTTGAATTTGAATTGTTAACTTACCTTGGTGACGACATCAAATATGCCATTCCTTTCCAGCAAAATTTAGCTCGTTTAGGCATTAAAATGAATATAATCTCACTTGATTACGCGCAGATCAATCGCAGAATGCGTGAACGTGATTATGATATGATGCCACGTAATTATAGTTCGATAGATTATCCATCCTCAAGTTTAATGATTTTTTGGGGAACCGAATATTTAAACTCTACATATAATGGCTCAGGCTTACATAATCAGGCAATTGATTCAATTATTAATGAAATAATTAAAAATGTTGGAAACCAAGAGGAATTAATTCCTCTTGGGCGAGCGTTAGATCGAATTTTGACTCAAGAATATCCGATGATTCCAATGTGGTATAACAGTAAAACTTTTTATGCATATTGGAATAAATTTGGCCAGCCAACCCAACAACCAACTTATGCAATAGGAATTGATAGCTGGTGGTATGATGAAGATAAAGCAGCTAGCTTATCAAAGAATAGAGAACACTAATATGCTGAATTATTTTATCCGTCGATTATTGCTAATTATTCCAACATTGCTAATCATTTTGACGATCAACTTTTTTATTGTACAAATTGCACCCGGCGGTCCTGTTGATCAAGCATTGTCTATGATTGAAAATGGACCAGAAGCAGGACAAACCTTGTTACCAGGCAGTGAAACTAGCCCAACAATATTAAAAGAAGAAAAAAAACAATCAAATTATCAGGGCGGGCGAGGTCTTGATCCTGAAATTGTGGCAATGATTGAAAAGCAATATGGTTTTGATAAACCGATCTGGGAACGCTACATTAATACATTGAAACAATTTATTCAGTTTGATTTTGGTAACAGCTTTTTCAAAAGTGAATCAGTGCTAAGTTTAATTGCAAAAAGTTTACCTGTTTCTATTTCATTGGGGTTATGGAGTACATTAATCGTTTATTTAATCTCAATTCCATTAGGGATTCGTAAAGCAGTTAAAGATGGTTCAATATTTGATTTTTGGACAAGTACTTTAATCATTATTGGTTATGCAATACCCGCTTTTTTATTAGCCGTGTTGCTAATAGTCCTTTTCGCTGGGGGGAGTTATTGGGATATTTTCCCGCTTCGAGGATTAATCTCAAATAATTTTGAACAATTAGATTTTTGGGGCAAAGTCAAAGATTATTGTTGGCATATTTGCTTACCAACTATTGCTATGGTGGTTAGTGGTTTTGCAACATTAACTATGCTAACTAAGAACTCATTCTTAGATGAAATTCGCAAACAATATGTTGTGACTGCCAGAGCTAAAGGTTTGAGTGAAAGGCAAATTATGTATAAACATGTTTTCCGCAATGCAACCTTACTTATCGTATCGGGTTTTCCAACCTCATTTGTCGGAATTTTATTTACTAGCTCAGTACTTATTGAAGCGATATTTTCACTTAAAGGATTAGGTTTATTAGGGTATGAGGCAATTATTCAACGTGACTATCCTGTTATTTTTGGCTCATTATATATATTTACATTAATTGGCCTACTCACTAAACTTTTATCAGATTTAACTTATATGTTAATTGATCCACGTATTGACTTTGAGGCTCGCAACTGATGACTATGCACTATTCAATTAATCAGCTACGTTGGCAACGATTTAAACGCAATCGACGTGGGTATTATTCGTTATGGCTATTTTCAATATTATTTATAATAAGTCTATTTTCTGATTTTATATTAAATGATCGCCCCATTTTCATAAAGTATCAAAATAACTATTACTCGCCAATATTTCATTTTTATCCGGAAACAGAGTTTGGTGGGCAGTTTCAAACGCAAACTAATTATTTAGATCCCGCAGTACAAAATAAGATTGAATCAGATGGTTGGATATTTTGGCCTCCATTCCGATATACCTATAATACTGTAATTCATGATACAGCTAGCACATTTCCAACACCACCATCTAAAACGCATTTGCTAGGCACAACTGATGCTGGATTTGATGTATTAGCCAATATTTTATACGGATTTAGAATATCGATGTTTTTTGCGGTATTTTTAACTTTCTTCACTTCCATTATTGGTGTACTAATCGGTGCAATCCAAGGTTATTATGGCGGAAAAGTCGACCTATTGGGACAACGATTCATTGAAATTTGGAGCGGATTACCAGAATTATTTGTAATTATTCTACTTGCAAGTATCTTACCACTCAATTTTTGGTGGTTATTAGCTATTACAGTATTATTTGGATGGATGGCTTTAGTTGGTATTGTGCGAGCCGAGTTTTTACGTACTCGTAACTTTGATTATATTCGAGCTGCCAAAGCAATGGGAGTGAGTGATAGTAAAATTATGTTTCGACATATGTTGCCCAATGCGATGGTTGCGACATTAACATATTTACCATTTATTCTTTGTGGTTCAATTTCAACTTTAACTGCATTGGATTTTTTAGGTTTTGGTTTGCCCATTGATTCACCATCCTTAGGTCGATTACTTCTACAAGGTAAAAACAATTTACAAGCACCTTGGCTCGGTATTAGTTCTTTTTTAGTTATTTCTATATTATTGTCACTTTTAATTTTTATTGGTGAAGGAATTAGAGATGCATTTGATCCAAACAAAGGAGTATATAAATGAGTTCTCCTTTATTATCGATTGTTGATTTAAGTATTGCGTTTAAAACTGGTCAAGACTTGCAAAGTCAAATTGTCGAAAATATTAGCTTTGATATCGGCGAACAAGAAACGGTTGCATTAGTTGGTGAATCTGGTTCTGGTAAAAGTGTGACTGCACTATCGATCTTAAAATTGTTACCCAAAGAGCAGGTGATCTATCCATCTGGCGATATTATTTTTGAGGATAAATCGTTATTACATGCGCCTGAAAAAGAGTTACGCAAAATTCGTGGTAATGAAATAAGTATGATATTCCAAGAACCAATGGTATCACTTAATCCATTACATACAGTGGAAAAACAACTTTACGAAGTATTATCATTACATCGTGGTATGCGACGTAATGTTGCTCGGGGGGAGATTTTACAATATTTAGATCGTGTTGGAATCAAAGAGCCTAAAACTAAACTTTCTGCTTATCCTCATCAATTGTCTGGCGGAGAAAGACAACGGGTCATGATTGCAATGGCAATTTTAACGCATCCTAAATTATTAATAGCCGATGAACCAACTACAGCCTTAGATGTTTCAGTTCAAGCACAAATTATTGATTTACTCAAAGAACTTAAAAAAGAACTTAATATGAGTATGCTATTTATTTCACATAATTTGGGGATTGTAAAAAAACTGGCAGATAAAGTGGCAGTAATGCAAAATGGGCAAATTGTTGAATTCAATAATAAACAACGCATCTTTTTGCGCCCTCAACAAGAATATACCCAAACATTATTAAATTCACAACCTAGTGGTGAACCCGTTCCTTTACCTGATACACCGGGTATATTGCTCAGTGTTAATCATCTGAATGTTGAAGTTATCGCGCAAAAACGATTATTTAGTAGTAAAAAGAAGAAAATTGTTGATAATATTGGCTTCACGGTGCACCAAGGTGAAACTGTGGGTATAGTTGGCGAGTCAGGATCAGGTAAAAGTACTACTGCACTAGCTATTTTGCGTTTAATTCAATCACAAGGTGATATTTTATTCGATAGCCATCCTATACAGAATTTATCCGCTAAAAAATTATTACCATTTCGCAGCCGAATCCAAGTGGTATTTCAAGACCCATACTCTTCACTTAATCCGCGCTTAAACGTTGAACAAATTATTAGTGAAGGCTTAATTACTCATAAGAAATTGAGTAAAACAGAACGTGAACAAGCCGTGATTGATATTATGCAAGAAGTTGGATTAGAGCCTGAAATGCGTTTTCGTTACCCTAATGAATTTTCTGGCGGACAACGACAACGAATTGCCATTGCTAGAGCTTTAATCTTACAACCAGAATTATTGATTTTAGATGAGCCAACTTCTTCATTAGATCATACTATTCAAAAGCAAATAATTAATTTGCTTAAATCATTGCAAGAAAAACACCATCTTAGCTATCTATTTATTAGTCATGATCTTGCCTTAGTTTATTCTTTCTGCCACCAAATTGTTGTGATGAAAGAGGGAAAAATTATTGAACAAGGCTCTCGTGAACAAATCTTCTATACGCCTGAAACTGACTATACAAAAGATTTGCTTTCATTTTTAGATAAACCACCTAGAAAAGCGACTAAAACCCTAATTCATGCTGATATTCTTGAAAAAACGCAGAAAGCTGAAACAGAAGAAAATATAGAAAAGGTTGAAAAGCATGATGGTGAAGAAGAAAAAAAGGTCAATTGGGAAGATGCATTGTTAATGCGCAAAAAATAAATTTATACGGCTTAGGTATAGGCCATAATTAAAAATTTAATTTAGTAAAAAAGATTAAACAGGTTAATTATGCAAAAACGAGTATTCCGATTTTTAACTGCTTCATGTTTATCATTTGTCTCAATAAATGTCATGGCATTAACGTGTTCTGATGATGTTGAGCAAAATAAAGTTGAGGCAAATAATTATATCTTCAAAATATTAGATTTTATTGATTCTAAAGCTAAAGGTATAAAACAAGAAGTTAGAACTTCAACAATCACATCAGATACAGGTGCGATCCGTTCAATTGCGAAACATAGTTTAAATTATGATTCCAATGGCTTAATTACTGAAAGTCATTACGACCTTTATTCTGATAAAAATGAAAAACTTTATTCTGAGCATCTACAAAAAACAGAATTTGGTTGGCAAAATGTTATTCAAGATATTGAAGATAAAACTAACAGTACGATTCAATTCAAAACAGATGAAAAAGGCCGTATTATTGCGTCGGAACAAATAAAGAAGGCTCCTGATTTTACATTTATTGAGAATGACAATTATCAGTTTGATAATAACAATTGTTTAGTTAATAAAAATGTTCAATGGCAGCTAAAAGAGTTGAATGCTAATGGAGATGTAGTTGGAACTGTTCAAAAAGGTGCTTCGGTATATTCATTTACTTACCAAAATCATCAATTAGCAAAAGTGTCAGCGCAATATAGCAATAAAACCCAAAATGAAAGTAATTTTTCTTACCAATTTGATGAAATTAACCGATTAATGGCCATTCATTCAGCTTATTCAATGGTGGGTAAAGATACAACAAATTATATAACCGATTTCTTAACTTTTAATGAGAAAAATGATTGGCTTAGTGCAAGTCAGTCTAAACAAAATAGAAAAAACAAACAGACTAATATTGTTCGACAAATTACCTATTATTAATCCAATTTAAATGGCGTTATCAAAAGTAATCGATAGCGCCAATAAATTAATATCAAAGTAGCTTTAGACTCTGACAAATAAAATATAAATTGCATGAGCAGTCCATGCGAATGCTAAACAGAAAGTTAGTAGCTTTTCTCGTTTGGGATGTATGTTGAAATGATGCAGCAAAGTTAGAATCTGTTGTAATCCACACCAAATTGGTAGCGAAATCATTAAGCATAAAAATAGTTTGCCTAATTCAGTGTTGGCTAATTTAAGAATTGATGAACGCGTTATTGCATCACCAAAAGGGATAATAAATGCAATGATACCCAATACCACGGGAGCAAAAATAGCAGCCCAAAGTCCACCTAAAGCAAATAGTCCTTTTGCCACTGTTGAATCAGAGCGTATTGGTTGATTTTCTTGTTTTTTCATTAATCAAACACCACTTATTTAATAATCAATAATAGTAAGTAATATGAAAGTAAAAGTGTTACACACCAAAAGCCAATAATAAGTAAATATACTTTACCCTTTTTATGCGAATCTTGCTTAAAAATAACTTTCGGTATTAATCTAAACCAATTAATTGAATGAAATAAAGCAAGTAATAAAGCAATAGAATTGATGACAACAACTAAAGGCTTTTGCAAGAAAAAGATAAAACGATAAAACTCGTCTTGCCCCATTGCGTTTGTGTACATACAAATAACCCCATACATCAATATTATACTTACCCAAATCATGGAAAAAGGGGTTAATTTATTAACAATTGAAAAAAATCGCGCCTGTTTTTTTGATAAATTAATATGTTCAGGCTGATTGTTAGTATTAATTAACTTAGTATTGGATTGATAATTTTCATTATTTTTTTTAATCATAACATTCTCAATGGAGGTAGTATTATCACGTTATTAATCTTTTAAGCGATCAATGTTCATTTCAGTATTATAAACACTAAGTGATTAATATCGTCAAATTAAAGTCACGAATGATATCGGTTTTTTACTTATCAACACTAGGCAGAAAGTGCGTTGGGCTTAATTCATATTAAGTATAAAAGAAATCTATATCGCATTGTTGCGAGATTAACAAATTACCTTTAAGCAGATAATTAGTATGATTAAACACTAGATATCATAAAAACTAAATTGTGTACGATAGATTTTTATATTTTTTAATTGGGGATAATATTTCAATAAGTAAATATAAAAATCATGGCATTTGAAATTTTCAGAATATCTAGAATTGTTAATTCATTAGGTATCATTTCAATTTTTTATCCATGTTTTCGTAGATCTTAATTGGCTTAATGGGGATTAATGTTTTATCTTTTACTTCAAACTCAGAATTATTACTGGAAACAACCATTATCTGTCCTCTTTCTAAGTTAAAATCTAAAAGTGCATATGGTTCTACAAAACCTAAAAGAGAAAACTCCCTATCCCTGTTATCCGGAGGAAATTCGTAATAGACAACTTTTTTATTATATAC
>NZ_LZEI01000026.1:0-884 GCF_001693745.1 Gilliamella sp. wkB72
AACGAACAGACCTCATTATTAGCTAATACGCGATAACTCATTCCAGTTATTTCAATGCGTTTGGCGCCAGCTGATTTGCATCGATGAATCAATTCATCAGGGTTTATATCTCGACCCATTTTTGTTGACTGCCAAAACTCATATTCTGCAACGGCTCGTTCAATATTTTTAGCAATGATTGATTGTTGTGATAAATTTGTGTCTGATAAATACCAGGTAATAGAGTAATTTTGATTTACAGCAACGGCCGGTTCGACGTCAACAGTATCGGTTAACGGTCGGATCTCGTCGTCATTCAATGTTTTTTTTACTAATGCTATTTCAGTCGAATCAACAGCAGGGATTTTTCCATCCGTTAATAAAACACTCACTCGAACAATACCCGGTTTTGGACGCTCTACAGCAACATCGATAATATTTTGATGAGCTGATAGCGCATGATATCGATACGCGAGTTTTGGACCAGCAACTGAGAATTTTTCTGGTGCTAACGAGATTCGTTCTCGATATGCGTCATCACGTTCGACATCTGCACCACCCGCAGTTTTTGTTATATTTTTAATACTGGTTATATATGCTATCGGGTCGATAAATTTATCAATTTGACCGATTTCAATATTGTTAAACAGTTTTCCTGCTAACAGACATTGAACATTAACTGACGCAGATAATTCACCTGCTAGTATTTTAATCTCTGCGAGGGTCTCAAATACCGCGGTTCCGTCACTAGTAACACGTGTTCCAGCAGGAACGACGACATCAAATCCTAATGGTTGGTTTATTGAAAACTCAACAATACAACCAGGAAACGATTCCGGACGTCGATATGTTGCTAGCATCGCACCGATGTGATCTAAATGTAGATCGTTAGCATATCGTAACAA
>NZ_LZEI01000027.1:0-129085 GCF_001693745.1 Gilliamella sp. wkB72
AAGGTTAAGCTATCTACTTCTGGTGCAACCCACTCCCATGGTGTGACGGGCGGTGTGTACAAGGCCCGGGAACGTATTCACCGTGACATTCTGATTCACGATTACTAGCGATTCCGACTTCATGGAGTCGAGTTGCAGACTCCAATCCGGACTTAGACGTACTTTATGAGGTCCGCTTGCTCTCGCGAGGTCGCCTCCCTTTGTATACGCCATTGTAGCACGTGTGTAGCCCTGGTCGTAAGGGCCATGATGACTTGACGTCGTCCCCACCTTCCTCCGCTTTATCAACGGCAGTCTCCTTTGAGTTCCCGACCGAATCGCTGGCAACAAAGGATAAGGGTTGCGCTCGTTGCGGGACTTAACCCAACATTTCACAACACGAGCTGACGACAGCCATGCAGCACCTGTCTCACAGTTCCCGAAGGCACTCTCGCATCTCTGCAAGATTCTGTGGATGTCAAGACCAGGTAAGGTTCTTCGCGTTGCATCGAATTAAACCACATGCTCCACCGCTTGTGCGGGCCCCCGTCAATTCATTTGAGTTTTAACCTTGCGGCCGTACTCCCCAGGCGGTCGATTTATCGCGTTAGCTTCGGAGCCCATCACTCAGGGCAACAAACTCCAAATCGACATCGTTTACAGCGTGGACTACCAGGGTATCTAATCCTGTTTGCTCCCCACGCTTTCGCATCTCAGCGTCAGTATCTGTCCAGAAGGCCGCCTTCGCCACCGGTATTCCTCCACATCTCTACGCATTTCACCGCTACACGTGGAATTCTACCTTCCTCTACAATACTCTAGTTAACCAGTTTTAAGTGCAATTCCTAGGTTGAGCCCAGGGCTTTCACACCTAACTTAATTATCCGCCTACATGCCCTTTACGCCCAGTCATTCCGATTAACGCTCGCACCCTCCGTATTACCGCGGCTGCTGGCACGGAGTTAGCCGGTGCTTCTTCTGTAATTAACGTCAATTGATGCACCTATTAGATACATCACCTTCCTCATTACCGAAAGTACTTTACAACCCGAAGGCCTTCTTCATACACGCGGCATGGCTGCATCAGGGTTTCCCCCATTGTGCAATATTCCCCACTGCTGCCTCCCGTAGGAGTCTGGACCGTGTCTCAGTTCCAGTGTGGCTGGTCATCCTCTCAGACCAGCTAGAGATCGTCGCCTTGGTAAGCCTTTACCTCACCAACTAGCTAATCCCATATGGGTTCATCAAATGGCGCATGGCCCGAAGGTCCCATGCTTTGGTTTCTCAACATTATGCGGTATTAGCAGTCGTTTCCAACTGTTGTCCCCCTCCATTCGGCAGATCCCCATACTTTACTCACCCGTCCGCCACTCGTCATCAAGTGCAAGCACTCATGTTACCGTTCGACTTGCATGTGTTAAGCCTGCCGCCAGCGTTCAATCTGAGCCATGATCAAACTCTTCAATTTAAAGTTTGATGCTCAATAACTGTCTCTGACATAATTCAAATGAATCTTCAGTGTCACTTATCAAGACTTAATTTTTTGAGTCCGTAGACTTTTAATTTTTTGTCTCGCAAGTGCCCACACAGATTGTCTGTTTCTTCTTTTTAAAGAGCTGACAGCTTTAAGTTAACTTCACAATTCCTTGCTTCAGTTTGCTGTCTCAAGGGCTGCGTATACTACGCTACACCTTTTTATTCGTCAAGATCTTTTTTTAAAAAATTTGATCTTGTTCACCAACTTCATTATCGCCTGCTTTCGCTGACGCCGTGTCAGTGGATGCGCATTATAGGCACTTCTTTTTTTTTGGCAAGTGAAAAACAGCAATTTATTAATCGTTCGAATAAGCTTTAATCATCTAATAAACTAATTCTCTGATATTTATCAAGATTATATTTAGATAATTTTTCCATCAATTTTTCAACTTGTTGGTTACATAATGTGCTTAAGACAATATTGTCTGTTGAAGATTGTGCTGTAACACTCTTTAGATCAAATCGCTCATTAAGTAATGAATAAACTCTAGAAGCGATCGCATATCCCGAATCAATAAAAGTCGTATTAGGGAAAAGTAGTTTAAGTTCATCTTTAATAAATGGATAATGAGTACAACCAAGCACAATTGTATCAGGAATGACTGGTAGATTGAGCCATGGCTGCATTAGCATCTCAAGTTGCTGCATATCAACAGCAATGCCTTGTAATTTATTCTCTGCTATATAAGCTAATTCAGATAAGCCAAGTAATTTAACATTACAATCAGGAGCAAACTCTTTAATTAAATTACTTGTATATGCTCTTTGAATTGTAGCTTTCGTCGCTAATAACCCAATACATTTATTTTTAGTAATTATGCTTGCAGGTTTAATTGCAGGTACAACACCGACAATAGGAAAAGAAAACTTTGAGCGTAAACTAGGTAAACAAATAGTACTTGCGGTATTACATGCAATGACGGCTAAATCAATTGAATATGATTCTATAATTGTATCTATTATATGACTTACTCGTTTAATTAAAAATTCAGAGGATTTGTCACCATAAGGAAACATCTCATTATCAAAGGCATAGATATACCGTAAATAGGGTATTTTATTGTAAATTTCATTATAAATAGATAACCCACCGATACCCGAATCAAAAACTAATACTGTTGGAGTTTTTTTTACAATATTCATATGCAGTTAACGAAGGTTAAAAAATTAATCGAGCCATATCCTAAATTGATTAAAATTTTATGCAAGCAATTTTGTTTAAGGTAGTACTGGCTTTTTACAGAATAAATCATTAAAATAGACGTCTAGATGGTAAAACTGCCAAACATAAGTATTTCATACGATTATATTTAGAGCATTGCTCTAAATAAGTTAAAGAAGGTAACACATGTCAGAATTTTTATTTACTTCAGAATCTGTATCAGAAGGTCATCCTGATAAAATAGCCGATCAAATATCTGATGCAGTTTTAGATGCTATCTTAGAGCAAGATCCTAAAGCTCGAGTGGCTTGTGAAACTTACGTAAAGACTGGTATGGCATTAGTTGGCGGAGAAATTACAACTTCTGCTTGGGTAGATATTGAAGAATTAACTAGAAAAACGATTAATGATATTGGTTATACCAGCTCAGAAATGGGGTTTGATGCTAATTCTTGTGCTGTTCTAAATGCTATTGGTAAACAATCACCAGATATTAATCAAGGTGTTGATAGGCAGAATCCATTGGAACAAGGTGCTGGTGACCAAGGTATCATGTTTGGTTATGCTACAAACGAAATGCCTAATTTAATGCCTGCTGCAATTAGTTATGCCCATGACCTTATGCAACGCCAAGCTGAAGTGAGAAAAAATGGCACCCTCCCTTGGTTAAGACCTGATGCAAAAAGCCAAGTTACTTTAATTTATCAAAACGGAAAAATCCAAGGTGTTGATACTGTGGTTTTATCAACCCAGCATTCAGAAGGTATTGAACAAAAAGCTCTACATGAAGCCGTCATGGAAGAAATCATTAAACCAACGTTACCGGCGGAATGGCTAACTTCTAGAACGAAATATTTTATCAATCCTACAGGACGTTTTGTAATTGGTGGACCTATGGGAGATTGTGGTTTAACCGGCCGAAAAATTATTGTTGATACCTATGGCGGTGCAGCACGTCATGGTGGTGGTGCGTTTTCTGGAAAAGATCCTTCAAAAGTAGACCGTTCCGCTGCCTACGCTGCAAGATATGTTGCTAAAAATATTGTTGCAGCGGGACTTGCTGATAAATGCGAGCTACAAGTTTCTTATGCAATTGGTGTTGCTAACCCAACATCGATTTATGTCAATACTTTCGGTACAGAAAAAATTGAGCATAATAAAATTATATCTTTAATTAAAGAATTTTTTGATTTAAGACCTTACGGATTAATTCAAATGCTAGATCTCATCCAACCAATCTATCAAAAAACTGCAACTTACGGCCATTTTGGTCGAGATATATTCCCTTGGGAAAAAACAGATAAAGCAACCATTCTTAGAGATGCAGCAGGATTATAAACGAATTCCAATTTATCTCCATAATCAAGTATTGGCTTGTTTAAGAACTCACTTAACTCAAGCCAATAATATATTAAATACTAATTATAAAGAACCCAAAGTCAGTTATAAACCTAAAGGTAGTGTTGCTGGATGCGCTTTTTTAACTCGCTGGGAAATTCAACTCAATAGCATAATGCTTAATGAGAATGGAGAAAAATTTATTAATGAAGTTGTTCCTCATGAATTAGCACATCTCATTACCTTTCAAAAATTTGGAAAGGTAAAACCACATGGACAAGAATGGCAATATATCATGTCTGAAATAATGAAAAAGGAACCTAAAGTTACTCATAATTTTAATATTAAACGTAACGAATATGTCTATATTTGTAATTGCCAAGAACATTATTTATCACCAATACGACATAACAAAATTCGAAAGAATAAAACTAGTTATCAATGCCGTAAATGCGGTACTATACTAAAACTTAAAATATCTATTTAATTTTGAAGTAAAACATGCCTAATTTTGATACACATTTTTACAAAAGTTCCACAATTATTGTGATTTTAAGCTTTTGTTTATATATAGCAGGTAACTTTTTCATTCCATTGTATGGAAAATTGACAGTTAGCTTGGTCGAACATTTACAGTCTCTTTTCTTATTATTTATGTGCTGTTACACATATTTATATGCTAAAAAGGTCAAGAATCATGTAAATCTTTACAAATTTTGGGTTTGGACAATTTTCTGGTGGTTTATGCTTTTTGGCAGAGGAATCAGCTGGGGGCGTGACTTTTTCCCTGAGGTACCCCGTTTCTACTATAAAATAATTGCTGGTATCTTAATTGGAATACCTTTTTTAACAATATTTTTACCGACAATCCGCCAAGAGATAGTTCGCCGTTATAAATTTGAAAGAATTCCTGTCTGGCACATCTTTTTTGCTTTCCTCTTTCTAGGAATTGCTGATATTGCTGAACATCATCGTATTGGTCATCAATTTTTAGTCCTAAACAACGAAAGAAAAGATCTTATTGAAGAGTTAATGGAAATACCTTGTCTTTTAAGTCTTGCATTAATAACTATTTATATGCAAAAAAATGAACAAGAGAGGTTAAACAAGCCATGTTAAGCTATCGTCATAGCTATCACGCTGGAAATCATGCAGATGTGTTAAAACACATTGTATTGACGTTATGTATTAATGCATTGAAAGAAAAAGAAAAGCCTTTTTTATATTTAGATACACATTCTGGCGCTGGTCGCTATTTACTACAAAGTGAACATGCTGAAAAGACTGGAGAGTTTTTATCAGGAATCAATTTAATTTGGCAACAATCTGATACGCCAGAACTACTTAACACCTATTTATCTGTTCTGAAGCGTTATAATCCTTTCGATAATTTAAAATATTATCTAGGCTCACCTTTAATTGCTAAGCAATTACTAAGAGAGCAAGACAAACTTAATCTTACTGAACTTCACCCAACTGACTATTCCTTATTAAGACAAGAATTTAGTAAAGATAAGCGAGCTAAAGTATTTAAAGAAGATGGATTTGCACAACTCAAATCAAAATTACCCCCTGAATCACGACGTGGTATTATTTTGATAGATCCATCATATGAGATAAAAGATGATTATCAAAAAATCCCAAAAGCATTAATTGAAGCATATAAACGTTTTGCAACCGGGGTTTATTTAATTTGGTATCCAGTTGTCTCTAGAACTCAAACACAAAAGATGATTGAGCAAATTATTAATTCAGGTATTAAAAGAATTTCACAATTCGAATTGGCAGTAAAACCCGATAATAATCAGAAGGGAATGACAGCTTCAGGTATGATTGTGATTAATCCACCTTGGAAGTTAAATGAGCAAATGCAAACAATTATGCCTTGGTTAAAAAACATTCTTGATACAGAGAAAACAGGAAATTATCTTATCAAAGAACTTGTTAGTGAATAATTTAAGCTATTTTTAAGTTAAAAATGCGAGATTTTCTCGCATTTTTTATTAAAACTTCAAAAATCTCTATTAAGGGAAGAAATGGCAAGCAAAGAGATAAATCCATAATATTAAAGTCAAAAGTAATGAAAGAAAAACAGCCGCGGAGCCATAATCCTTTGCTCGACCAGATAATTCATGTCGCTCACTTCCAATTCTATCAACCACACATTCAATGGCACTATTAATGAGTTCAACTATCATCACAAAGCCTATTGAACCAACTAATAAAATTCGCTCATAAATAGAAAAATCAATAAGCATTACAATAACATAAGCAAGAATTAACAAAATTAATTCTTGTCGGAACGCTGCTTCATTTATGATAGCTGATTTAAATCCCTTTAATGAGTACTTCGTCGCATTGATAATACGTTGTAGTCCTGTTGCTTTTTTCACAATAACTTCCCAAATTTAAAATTATCTTACATAGCCATAATTCATCAGACGCTGGAACCTTCTTTCAAGAAGCACAGGCAACTCCAAACTACCTAATTCATCAAGATCAGATAATAATTGCTTTTTAAGTGAGGCTGCAACAGCACTATAATCTCGATGAGCACCACCTAAAGGTTCAGGGATAACTGCATCAATAAGTTTTAGTTTTATCAATTTATCTGCAGTCATATTCATTGCTTCAGCCGCCACTGGTGCTTTATCTGCGCTCTTCCAAAGAATAGACGCACAACCTTCAGGAGAAATAACAGAATAAGTACTATATTGGAGCATATTAACTTTATCGGCCACACCTATTGCAAGTGCTCCACCAGAACCACCTTCACCAATAACAGTACAAATTGTTGGTACATTTAAACGAGACATTTCACGTAAATTACGAGCAATCGCTTCAGCTTGCCCCCTTTCCTCTGCGCCAATACCAGGATAAGCACCTGGTGTATCAATAAAGGTAATGATAGGTAATTTAAATCGCTCAGCCATTTGCATTAATCTCAATGCTTTACGATAACCTTCAGGAGCAGGCATACCGAAATTACGATAAATTTTTTGTTTAGTTTCACGACCTTTTTGGTGACCAATAACCATAACAGGTCGGTCATCAATACGAGCTATTCCACCAACAATTGCTTTGTCATCTGCGTAAGCTCTGTCACCGGCCAGCTCATCAAAGTCGGTAAAAATTTCATTAATATAGTCCAATGTATAAGGGCGATTAGGATGTCGGGCTAATTGAGCTACATCCCAAGGTGATAAATTTGAAAATATCTTCTTAGTCAACTCACGACTTTTTTGATTCAACTGTTTAATTTCTTTATCTAAATTGATATCCAATTCAACTTGCTGCGAATCAATATTCTTTAAGGAATTAATTTTTGCTTCTAATTCCGCTATCGGCTTTTCAAATTCCAAAAAATTATTCATAACGCTTATGATTGCCTCTTGTATTAATTGTATTTAGTTAAAATACATTACTAAATTTAGTATACTGACTATTTATTAAAATAAAATTAAGTCAATTTTACTATGTAATAATCATTGAAGTCACCAATATTTATTATTAATGAACATCAACATTCCAAATGGCACAGCTAGCTTTTAATAGGTTAACTGCAACCATTAAATAAAAAATCTGTTTTTTAATTAATCAAATTCAAAGTCCACTCGCTCATTTCCTAATAAAGTTTTCAACTCTATTATTAGCGCATCTTCAGGCACAATCCGCCAAGTTGTACCAAATTGAAGACGTACCACAGAATCTTCTCTATGATAATAGAGATTAATCGGGACGCTACCATGCCGATAAGGTTCTATAACTTGTTGTAATCGCTGTAAAATTGGACGGTTAACTTCAGCGTCAGATAAGGTTAAAGATAATCCTTTAACATACTTAGCCCTAGCATCTTTTAAGTCGACAATATCGCGAACCGACATCTTAAATCCGCCATTAAAATCATCATGACTAACTTGACCTGAAACGATTAAAATTTTATCTTTCACTAACAAATGACCAAACTTTTCCAATGCGTCAGAAAAAAGCAAGCCATCAATTCGTCCAGATCTATCGTCTAAAGTAAATAATCCAATCTTATTACCTTTTTTAGTTATTCGAACTCTGGCATCAACAACAATACCGGCAAATGTTGCCATTTTCCCCCATCCAGTTGGAGCCGCTTCACTTATTCTAACTCCACCAGAATATCGATTAAGTTCTTTTAAATATTGCGTAACTGGATGGCCGGTTAAATATAAACCTAAGGCTTCTCGTTCACCTTCAAGTAATACTTGTTCCGGTAATTCAGGAACAGCAGCATAAGCATTTTCAACTTGTTCTGGCTCCTCAGCTAATACACCAAACATATCTTCTTGCCCAATGGTTTGAGCTCTAGCATACTGATCTGCTGCTTGCATGGCGTCATTGATACTATGCAAAATAGCCGCTCTATGAGGACCTAATTTATCAAAAGCCCCAGCCATAGTTAATTTCTCTAACACGCGCCGATTGATTTTCTTCATATCTGTTCGAGCACAAAGCTCAAAGATATTTTTAAAATAACCACCACTATTACGTGCTTCGACAATAGCCTCAATTGGGCCCTCACCAACGCCTTTTATTGCACCAATACCATATACAATTTCGCCTTTATCATTTACATGGAAATGATAAAGGCCACTGTTAATATCTGGAGGATTTACTTGCAGCCCCATTCTTAAACACTCATCAACAAGACCCACAATTTTATCTGTATTATCCATATCAGCAGTCATTACGGCTGCCATAAATTCGGCTGGGTAATGCGTTTTCAACCATAATGTTTGATATGAAACGAGTGCATAAGCAGCTGAGTGAGATTTATTAAAACCATATCCGGCAAACTTCTCAACCAAATCAAAGATATGCATGGAAAGTTCACCATCAACACCTTGTTTCTCAGCTCCTTCTTTGAAGACCGAACGCTGTTTAGCCATCTCTTCTGGTTTTTTCTTACCCATTGCTCTTCGAAGCAAATCGGCGCCACCAAGTGTATAACCAGATAGCGTCTGAGCAATCTGCATAACTTGTTCTTGATATAGGATGATACCATAGGTCGGCTCTAAAATTGGTTTAAGTGATTCATGCTGATGATTTATATCAGGATATGATACTTCCTCCCGACCATGTTTACGGTCAATAAAATTATCTACCATGCCTGATTGCAACGGACCCGGTCGAAATAGCGCAACTAAAGCGATCATATCTTCAAAACAGTCAGGTTTTAATCGTCTGATCAAGTCTTTCATTCCGCGCGATTCCAGTTGGAATACAGCTGTTGTCTCAGCTTTTAATAATAATTGGAACGATTCTTCATCATCAAGTGGTATGCGAGTAATATCAACTGGTGGTTTTCCATCTTTTAATCGGCGCTCATTAATCATTTTAATAGCCCAATCAATAATGGTTAAGGTCCGTAACCCTAAAAAGTCAAATTTGACAAGCCCTGCGTATTCAACGTCATTTTTATCAAATTGTGTTACTGGGTGATGACCTTCGGGATCGCAATAAATAGGAGAAAAATCAGTAATCTTTGTCGGAGATATTACTACACCACCGGCATGTTTACCTGCATTTCGAGTTACCCCTTCTAATTGTCTGGCGATATCAATGAGAGACTTAACTTCTTCGTTGTTATCATAAAGCTCTTGAAGTTGAGGCTCAACTTCAAATGCTTTAGCTAATGTCATACCCGGATCAAGTGGAATTAATTTTGAAATACGATCAACAAATCCATAAGGATGACCAAGAACTCGTCCTACATCGCGAATAACTGCTTTAGCAGCCATTGTACCAAATGTAATAATTTGAGATACTGCATCGCGACCATACATATCAGCAACGTGATCAATAACCATATCACGCTTTTCCATACAAAAATCAACATCGAAATCCGGCATTGAAACCCGTTCTGGATTTAGAAAACGTTCAAAAAGGAGGTCAAATGCTAATGGATCTAAATCAGTTATCTTTAGAGCATAAGCAACTAAAGAACCGGCTCCTGAACCACGTCCTGGCCCAACAGGAATATCATTATCTTTTGACCATTGAATAAACTCCATGACGATCAAAAAGTACCCAGGAAAGCCCATTTGGTTTATTACGTTCAATTCAGTTTCTAACCGCTCATCATACTCAGGACGTCGCTGTTTTCGAACTTCTGGATCAGGAAAAAGAAACTCAAGCCGCTCTTCTAAACCTTCACGTGATTTATGCACCAAAAAATCTTCGGTTGACATATCACCCGTAGGAAACTGTGGTAAAAAATATTCGCCGAGTCGAATAGTCACATTACATCGTTTAGCTATTTCAACACTATTTTCCAATGCCTCTGGAATATCGGAAAACAATTTGCACATTTCTTGTTCCGATCGTAAGTATTGCTCGGATGAATAGTTTTTCGGCCTACTTGGATCTTCAAGTGTATTACCATCGTGGATAGCTACTCGAATTTCATGCGCTTCAAAATCAGAAGATGATAAGAAGCGCACATCATTAGTCGCCACAACCGGTAAGGAATATTGTTCAGCGAGTTTAATTGCGCTATGAATAAATAACTCTTCATTGGCGCGATTTGTACGAACTAATTCAAAATAGAAATGTTGATTAAAATTTTCTAAATAGTAAGTGATCGCCTCATCAATAATCGCTTGATTATCGCGAATAACACCAATACCAATATCACTTTCACGACCAGCTAATATGATTAAACCTTCTCGATGGATTGTTAGCCATTCTTGATCAACAACAGGCATATCACCAATATAGCCTCGTTGATAAGCTTTTGAAATTAATAAGGTAAGATTTTGATAGCCTGTATTATTAGCGGCTAATATTGTTAATCGATAAATATCATCACTTAGTTGTGAACTTTTAATTGCTAAGTCAGCACCAATAATGGGTTTAATGCCTTTTCCCATGGCTGATCCATAGAACTTAACTAGTCCACAGAGATTGGTAAAATCAGTAATTGCAAAAGCAGGCATTTGCAATTTACTTACTTCATTGACTAAAGCACCTACTTTAGCGATACCATCAACCATTGAAAAATCGCTATGCAAATGAAGATGAATAAACTTAGGTTCGGTCATATTTACCAAAAGTAATTACACAAAAAATTAGCCACAATTATAGCACAAACCAGACGAATATTCTTATTGCTTTATTTATCAAAATAATCGACTAATAAAACAATAAATAAAACTTCCGTTATAAAGAACGGAAGTTAATCAAATTAGTCTTAAAAATTATAAAAAGTTATTTGCGCCGTAAACCTTCAGCATTAGCTGCTTTTATCGCAGCAAATACTGTTTCTGGAGAAATTTCTGCAGGAGAATTATGAATTGATTCACCTTCAGCACAAGCTAAAATTGCCACTTGCATCAAATCATCATCGCTAACATTAGCTAATCCAATTTCTGCTAGCGTAGTTGGCAATCCAACTGACTCACAAAAATGATAAACAGTCTCGATCATTTCAGGATCGCTATCGATTAGCATTAACATAGCAAGCGTACCAAATGCTACTTTTTCACCATGCCAATAATTATGCGTTGCTTCTAATGCTGTAAATCCATTATGAATGGCATGGGCAGCTGAAAGCCCACCACTTTCAAACCCCAATCCTGAAAGAAGTGTATTAGCTTCAATTACATGTTCTAGGGCTGGAGTTACGACTTTTTGTTCACAAGAATTTTTAGCCTGAACACCATAGTTAAGTAATATTTCAAAACAAAATTTTGCTAACGCAAATGCAGTCATTGGACCTGGTCGTCCAGTCATATTCCCAGCTTTTGATTGCCTACAATCTTCGGCCTCAAACCATGTTGCTAAAGCATCTCCCATACCAGCAACTAAAAATCTTACAGGAGCATTAGCGATAACTTTTGAATCAACTAATACTACATCAGGATTTCTGGGTAACACAAAATATCTTTTAAATTCACCAGTTGGCGTATAAATTACTGATAAAGCACTACAAGGCGCATCTGTAGAGGCAAGCGTAGGAACCACAACACAAGGGTAGTTAATAGTTGCGGCAACCGCTTTCGCTGTATCAATAACCTTCCCCCCACCTATACCCACAATCACATCAATATTTTGAGATTTAGCTAACTCAATTATCCTTGCAATCTCTTCATCGCTACATTCTCGATTAAAAATATCGACGATACTTTCAATATTACCTGATAGTGATTTTTCGATAGTTTTAGATAAGTTTTTATGTGCAGATGGACTTTCAAGTAATAATGCTTTTTTTCCAAGCCTTGCTAACTCTTGGCCTAGGCTATTTTCAATTGCATTAAAACCTTGAATGTAACGATTTGGAAAAAGTGCAGTAGTAATCATAATAACAGCTCCTAAAAAATAAAAAATCCTGCATAGATAAATCTTATTATTTTAAGAAATATTTCTATCTATATTATTAGATTAAAACATACGCTTTTATTATTAATATACTACTAAATATTTTAAAAAATGAGGTGTATGCCACATTTTTTATTGTGAAATGTATTATTGAAAAATGAAAAAAGGAAATAGTTACTTCCCATCACCAAATCGTGATGGGAAAAATGGAGATTAAATCTTCTTGAATAAGACTGAACCGTTAGTACCACCAAAGCCAAATGAATTACAAAGAGCATATTCTAAGTTTTTCACTTGACGAGCTGTGTGTGGAACATAATCAAGATCACATCCCTCATCAGGATTATCTAAATTAATTGTTGGAGGAACAGCCTGATCGCGTAATGCAAGTACAGTAAAAATAGACTCAACCGCACCAGCTGCACCTAATAAGTGCCCAATCATTGATTTAGTTGAACTTACCATTACTTTGTTGGCATTTTCTTTAAAAATGCTTTTAACTGCTTGAGTCTCAGCTTTGTCACCAGCAGGAGTTGATGTACCATGAGCATTAATATAACCAATATGTTCAGGTGTTATTCCTGCATCACGAATCGCACATTTCATAGCTAATGCCGCTCCGCTTCCATCCGCTGGAGGTGAAGTCATATGATAAGCATCACCACTCATACCAAAACCAACTACTTCAGCATAAATCTTAGCACCACGCTTTTTAGCATGTTCATATTCTTCTAGGAACATGATACCTGCACCGTCACCAAGCACAAAACCATCACGATCTTTATCCCATGGTCGACTTGCAGCTTTTGGGTTGTCATTATTCGTTGACAAGGCACGAGCAGCCCCGAAACCACCGATACCAAGAGGAGTACTCGCTTTTTCACCACCACCGGCTAACATCGCATCGGCATCACCATATGCAATCATACGCGCTGCATGACCAATATTATGTACGCCAGAAGAACAAGCGGTAGCAATAGTAATACTTGGACCTTTTAATCCGTAAATAATTGATAAGTGACCAGCAATCATATTTACTATAGTCGATGGTACAAAGAAAGGACTAATTTTACGTGGTCCACCATTAACTAATGCACTATGATTTTCTTCAATTAATCCTAGTCCACCAATACCTGAACCGATAGCACAACCGATTCGCTCTGCATTTTCTTCCGTAATTTCAATACCCGCATCTTGCATTGCTTGCATACCTGCTGCAATACCGTATTGGATGAAATAATCCATTTTACGAGCATCTTTACGTGAAATATTATAATCTTCGCCATCAAAGTTTTTAACCATCGCTGCGAAGCGCGTTGCAAAAGGGGCTGTATCAAAGTGTTCTATAAGTTCTACACCACTTTGACCTGCTAATAAAGCTTGCCAAGTAGAATCAACTGTATTACCTACTGGAGATATCATGCCCATTCCAGTAACAACAACTCTGCGTTTAGACACATTGTCCTCCAGAAAAGGATTGAAATGAAATTTGAATCATTGAAAATTTTTTATGAGTTTTCAAAATTAAATTGGAATCCACTCTATAAAAATAGAGATATAAATACAAACTAGGCGATCATTTGACCGCCTATTATGAAAACTCTGCTAACCTTATTGATTTGCAGTAATATAATCAATTGCTGATTGTACAGTTGTAATTTTTTCAGCTTCTTCATCAGGAATTTCAGTATCAAATTCTTCTTCTAAAGCCATAACTAATTCAACTGTATCAAGAGAGTCAGCGCCAAGATCTTCAACGAAAGAAGATTCATTTTTAACTTCATCCTCTTTAACACCAAGTTGCTCAACAATAATTTTCTTAACTCGCTCTTCAATAGTGCTCATACTCTTTTTTTTCCTATAAATATCGCCGAAAGTGGCGGTGAATGTAAGTTTATAAAATGTTGAAAAAGATGCCAATCATTTTTCAACCCAATTGCTTATTTTTTGTTCAAAACGTGAAATTATTGACTCATTTTACACTATTCTGATCAATTACACCATATACATGCCGCCATTGACATGTAAAGTTTCACCCGTAATATAAGATGCCTCATCAGAAGCAAGAAACGCGACTGCATTAGCAATTTCAGCGGGTTCACCCAAACGCCCTGCTGGCACTTGTGCTAATGTTAACGCCTTTTGTTCATCAGTCAATGCTTCTGTCATATCAGTTGCAATGAACCCTGGTGCTACCACATTAACCGTAATACCTCGAGATGCAACTTCACGAGCTAATGATTTACTAAACCCAATCAATCCAGCTTTTGCAGCCGCATAGTTAGCTTGACCTGCATTACCCATAGTACCAACAACAGATCCTATAGTAATAATTCTACCATAACGTTTTTTCATCATAGTACGCATTAATGCTTTTGATAAGCGGAATACAGACGTTAAATTAGTATCTAAAATATCTTGCCACTCATCTTCTTTCATTCTCATTAATAAATTATCACGAGTGATACCTGCATTATTAACGAGAATATCAATATCACCAAATTCCGTTTTAATTGTATTAATAACTGATTCAATAGATCCTTCATCGGTCACATTTAGTGCTAAACCTTTACCTTTAGTGCCTAAATATTCACTTATGGCTTGAGCACCTTTTTCGGTTGTTGCAGTTCCAATAACGGTTGCGCCACAAGCAACTAATTTTTCTGCAATTGCCTTCCCGATCCCACGGCTTGCGCCAGTAACTAAAGCAATCTTTCCTGATAGGTTCATAACTACCCCTTTTACCTTCTATTTAGTATTTTCTATCGCAACATCTAATGATGCTTTATCATTAACAGCATAAGCCGATAATGAATCAACGATTCGTTTAGTTAAACCAGTTAAAACTTTGCCTGGTCCGATTTCAACTAACATTGTTACACCTTGTTTTGCCATATCCTCTACTGTTTCAGTCCAACGAACAGGGCTATATAGCTGAGCGATTAATGCTGTTTTGATTTTGTCTGCTGATGTTTCAACTTTAACATCAACATTATTAATTACTGCAAATTTAGGAGCATTGAATGTGATATTATTTAATGCTACCGCTAATTTATCAGCGGCTGGTTTCATCAAAGCACAATGTGAAGGCACGCTAACTGCCAGTGGTAATGCTCGTTTAGCACCAGCCTCTTTACACAGAGCACCTGCTCGTTCAACCGCTTCTTTATTACCCGCAATAACAACTTGACCCGGTGAATTAAAATTAACTGGTGCAACGACTTGGCCTTGAGCCGCTTCGTCACAAGCTTTACGGATCGAATCGTTATCTAAACCAATGATAGCAAACATTGCCCCTGTACCACTTGGTACAGCTTCTTGCATTAGTTTTCCACGTAGCTCAACTAATTTAATTGCATCTTTAAAATCAATTACGCCAGCACATACCAATGCTGAGTATTCGCCTAAACTATGGCCTGCCATAAATTCTGGTTGAGCGCCATTAATACTTTGCCAAACACGGTAAATAGCAACAGATGAAGCAAGTAATGCTGGTTGAGTTTGCCAAGTTTTATTTAATTCCTCAGCAGGACCATCTTGCACTAAAGCCCATAAATCATAACCTAACACTTGTGAAGCTTCATCAAAAGTTGACTTCACAATTGGATAGTTTTCAGCAAGATCTTTTAACATACCTACAGCTTGTGAGCCTTGTCCTGGAAATACCATTGCAAATTTGGTCATTTTGAAATCCTTGATTACTTAAAATAAGTTATAAATTAAAATTTAACGAGTGCAGAGCCCCAAACGAAACCACCGCCGAAAGCTTCTAACAATATTAACTGCCCTCGTTTAATACGGCCATCTCGCACACCTGCATCTAAAGCGCAAGGTACCGATGCAGCAGAAGTATTACCTTGTTTATCAAGCGTCACAATAACCTTACTCATATCCATATCAAGACGTTTAGCCGTAGCTGAAATAATTCGTAAATTAGCTTGATGAGGAACTAACCAATCTAAATCTGATTTATTAAATGCATTCTCGGATAATAGCTCATCGACTAAATTTGAAAGTTCTTTGACTGCAATTTTAAATACTTCATTGCCATGCATTGTCATATAAACTGGATCATTAAGTGAACGACGATCGACATATGGATATTTTAACAATTCACCATAACGACCATCAGCATGAAGATGAGAAGCAATAATTCCTGGTTCTTGTGAAGCACCCACTACAACAGCTCCTGCACCATCACCAAAAATAATAATTGTCCCGCGATCACTTGGATCAACACCACGAGTTAACATATCTGAGCCAACCACTAAGGCATATTTAATTGCACCACTCTTCACATATTTATCCGCAATATCAAGCGCATAAATAAACCCTGAACAAGCAGCTGATACATCAAATGCAATTACATCACCCAGATCCAATTTGGCCTGTAATTCAGTAGCTGAACTTGGAAAAGCATTAACCGATGTTGCTGTTGCAACAATAATCAAACCAATCTCTTGTTTATCGATTTTCGCCATTTCAATCGCATTAATCGCCGCTTCATAAGCCATACTAGTAACGGTTTCATCGGGTGCAGCAATGCGTCTTTCTTTAATACCAGTACGGGTAGTTATCCATTCATCACTAGTATCGACCATCTTTTCAAGATCGGCATTGGTTCTTATTTGTTTTGGAAGATAGCTTCCTGTTCCTAATATCTTTGTATACATCTAATTATTCGCTCTTAGGTAGTGCAGAAGAAAGACTATTGGCAATCTTCTCAGGTATATTCGTTTCGATAGCTAAAATAGCTTGCTCAATTGCTGCAAAAAATGATTTTTGATTGGCACTACCGTGACTTTTAATCACAATACTTTGAAGTCCAAGTAAACAGGCACCATTATATCGTCCAGGATCTAAATAACCAAAATTTTTTACTATTTTTCGTTGAAGCCATTTACTCAAAAATTTCATAATTAATGAGTTTTGCCCTAATAGCATTTTAAATGATGACATGAAAATTTTGATTAATCCTTCTACTGTTTTGAGCGTCACATTACCAACAAAACCATCACAAACAAGCACATCAGTTTTACCGGTCAACAGCTCATTGCCTTCTAAATAACCGATATAATTAATTTGATCATTGGCTTTCAAAATAGACGCCGCGGCACGAATTTTATCTAGCCCCTTAATATCTTCTTCACCAATATTAAGCAGAGCAACGCGCGGATTTTTAATATGAAGGACTGATTTTGCTAGTATTTCGCCCATTATGGCAAACTGCACTAGCATATCACTATCGCATTCTGCATTAGCACCTAAATCAAGCACAACAGTATTTTGGTTATTTAACGCAGGAATGGTGGCAACTAATGCCGGGCGATCGATACCAGTTAAAGAATGCAACAACAGCTTAGATAGCCCCATCAACGCACCAGTATTACCGGAACTGACGCAAGCCTGAGCCTTACTACTTTTCACTAACTCTAATGCAATCCTCATTGAGGAACCTTGGCTATGCCTAATTGCATATGATGGTTTCATATCGTTAGCGATGATCGCAGTAGATTCAGTTAACATCAAACGACCATTTTCTTGATATTGAGTAACCAGCTTTGCATTTTCTTTAGACAAAAAAAAGCCAACTTCCTTTAAATCACCGACAAGAAAGATAGAAAGGTTTGGATAATGGTGTAATGCTTGAATTGCAGCAGGAACAACAATACGAGGACCGAAGTCCCCGCTCATAGCATCTAACGCAATGGTTAGATTATCCAAAATGTCACCTGAAGATTTCTAGTTACTAAATAATTATTTAGAAATCACTTTACGACCGCGATAATAACCATCAGCGGTTACGTGATGACGTAAATGTGTTTTACCTGATTCATCAACTGAGATATTAGCAACAGTTAATGCATCATGAGAACGACGCATACCACGTTTTGCACGAGTTTTACGATTCTGTTGAACAGCCATGGATTTACCCCTTATTCTTTAAACTAACTAAAATTGCAAATGGATTTGGTTTTTCATTCTCCGCTGGAATTTCACCAAATACCATATCTGCCTCTGACACTTCGCAGTGTTTACTATCATGCACCGGCGCAATTGGTAATGAGAGAATAATTTCGTCCTCAATTAACGCTAATATATCTACTTCACCAAACTCGTTAACTAAAACGGGTTCATAATGTTCCGGTAATGCCTCTGCTTGAGCATCGCTCTTAACAGGGCTGAATTTATTCATCACATGGACTTCAGTGATAAAAGGTTTAAAACAACGCTGACAAATCAACTCAAGCGTCATTTTTGCATCAATGGTGATAACGCAAAGTCTTTGTTCATCATAATCAAAAGATAGATGACATTCGATATCACTTTTTGGACTTTCAATCCTCGTTGCACTTTTTGCTGGATAATATCCAACATAATCAAGTCTTTTTTGTGCTGCTTTGATTGGGTCAATTGTTAATGGTAATTTATTTTGCATAAGATATGCATGTCTACCTTAAAAATTATTAAGTGCAGCTAAAAACCACACAAAGCCATAAGGCGCGCATATTACCTTTAAATCACTGTTTCGTCAATGGGTAAGCACAAGATAATTTGTTTTCATTATTAATTATTCCTTTAATATTTATCATTTTTATTTCCTGACATTAGTATTAGAAAAAAAAGTTGAGGAGCGGGGTTTTTTAATATCCAAAATCGTTATTTATTTGATCATTGAAATTCTATTCACTTAATAGAAATCGCTTTCCCAATTTCAAATTTAAAGCAAATTAATTATGATAGCCGCCCAAAACTATCTTTTACTATGGCTTGAAAATCATCGAAATTTCGACTATTTAGTAACCGCTTAGTTGATCTTTCTTTAACAAAATTAACCACTAAATTATAGATTCGCATCGCATCTTCATATTCATCTTTACTGATTGCTAATAAGAAAATGACATGCGCAATCTCATTTTTATTCCATTCAATACCTTGAGGAGCCAAAATAGTTGTTACCACTGTCTTTTTAGCCAACAACCCTACTGAATGGGGAATAGCAATATTTTCACCAATTAAGGTTGATACAATATTCTCTCGCTCCACTACCGATGGATGAAAATCTGATCCAACATATCCTGATTTCTCAAGGCGCTGACAAATTATCTGAAACAGTTCATTTTGTGTCATTGGCTTATCAATAATTAGGAAAAACTTTTCATTAAAAAAGCGCTCAATAATATATGGCATTGTGCGATCTACCATAGACAATCGCCCTAATTGTTCAAGTTGATAAGGTGTTGGAAATGGCGCTATTTTTACTATTTGCTTATCTTTTTCGGTCAAGCGAACGGTAGAGACAACAAAATCTTCCTCAATATGAGTTAACTGCTCGTATTCTCGATAAGAAAGCGTTCGTTTAATTAAAATATGAGGGAAATCTCGTTTAATCTTTGATTCAATCATACGCAAGGTGGCATTACCTAATTCACTAACGAGTAAAATTTGCACTAATCTTTCATATCCAGCACTATAGTTACGCTCTAATGCGACGCCTATATGAATTGCTAAATAACTAATTTCATCTTCAGTCATTTTAACATCAGTAAATTTATGAATATTCGCTAATGCTGATAAAGTAATATCATAGGCAAAAGGGTAATATTGCTTAATTTCATGTAGTAATGGATTGGAAGTATGAATTTTATACTTGATCCGAGATAGCATCGATGAAATATGGATTAACATATCTTGGCGAAGTTTCATGTCATCTTTCAAATTATAGTGATAAGAATCATTGATATAAGACAAGATATGTTCAAATAACTCTAGACTTTTAGCTTGATTAGGTGATTGCATAATAGTGCGCGACATAATCTGCACACATAAATAATTAAATTCAGCATCTGAAAGTGCACTGCCTAAAAAATAAGAAAAGCCTTCAGAGACCTCTCGTGCAGCTCCAATTACTGTAGAATCAATATGATCCACTTGATAGTCCAATAATTCATGACCTTGCGTAATTCTAGTTATCGAGACTGCACAACAATAGAGCAAATACCCTTGCCCTTCCGAAGTTAATTTCAATTCAAAACGTTCAAACTGGTCTTGTAATAGGCTTTCAAGATACTCTAAATCAATATCAGGCAATATTGCCTGTATTAAACGATTAACATTGATAGTATCGCCCGTTATATGGTGTTGCCATAAAATATCAGTTAAACAAGCTCGGATAGCTGATTCCTCTCCGACTAATCGCATACCAGAATAAGGACGATTATCGAGCGATAAATGGTATTTGTCTAAATACTGCTTAACTTCAATAACATCATTTTGCAATGTATTACGGCTTAAAAACCATTCACCAGCAATATCATCCAATTTTACAGATTTAGATTGTGTTAAAAATGCAATAAGTAAGGCGGAAACACGTTCTTTATTAGTGCGAGGAACCCGTTCCATTTGCTGAACGATGGGTATTGTTGCATAAAGGTTAGAATCAACTATTACAAGGCGATAACCAATATTTTTAATATAATCAACCTGCGCACCATAAGTTTGTAACACATCATTTAAAGCAGAAATATCCGAACGAATAGTTCTTATCGATACTGAAAAACGATTTGCTAGCTCTTTTTGAGGTAGCAATTCATTTTTTATCGTATCAAAAATATAAGCTAATCGTTGATAAGGGAATAGCAATTTAGATGCCATTACTCATCCTGCTAATTTTTGCGTAATAGCTAAAAGTTGTTTAACATCTTCAGTTCTTGTCGCACCAGTTTCTTTATCAATAATTGACGTATAAATATGTGGAATCACTTTTTTTACACCTGCATCTAAAGCAATTTTCAAAATGGCTTCATAATTGTCTAAATCTATTCCCCCTGTAGGTTCTAGATAAAAATCATATTCAGCACAGCATTTAGCTACATATTCATATTCATCTACATGTTTTAAACCACCCATAGGAAAATATTTTATAGAGCTCCCTCCCATATCTTTTAATAACGCAATAGCGGTTTCAACAGGTACGATTGCAGCGGGTGATTTTGAACTTAATGGTCCGGTTGCGATATTAACCAAGCCCACTTTACCTGTTGGTGACACAAGTCCATTGATCACGGTTTCTTTTTGCCCTAATAAAGCGCGACTAGTTCCTACTCCAGTAAAAACTTGATTGACATGTTGAGGCTGAAGAACAGCTGATATTTGAGACACCATGTTAGATTGATTTGGATCACCCGCGCCAAGGCCAACTGAAATTGCATTATCAATGGCTAAAGCATATTTTTTCATATCAGTGATTGCTTGATCATTATCTGGATAGTTTTTTGATAAGACGCCAACAACAACATAAGTTTGAGCGGCTTCATAAATAGCACGCGCATTATCAATTGAATTGGCTAGTACATTCAAACAGACACGGTCATTAAAATAATTTGGTGTTAATTGCATTATTTTACTCCTTGGATAATTTTTTTAATTTTGTTATAGATAATATCAAGCTGTTCGGCAGTGACACTGCGAACATCTGCATCTACTTTGCCTTCATTGGCCTTATATTCCCTAAAATAGACTGCAACTTCACCTTGCTTCATCAGCTCAATCATTTCAATTGCTGTTTTACCAATAACTTTTGAATCAAATGATATTTCGGCTCGAGCAATATCGCGCCCTGCTCCATCCCAAACAACTTTTGCTGATATGCCATCAATTGAATTTAATTTTTCAATAAATGGTGTCATTTTAGAAACCATTTCTTGTCCAGTTTCTTGTTTTGGATCATTAATATATAATTCAATAGCCTTTGTTAAACCTAAAATACCTTCTTTCCCCACTTTCATTGGTCTTCCAATACCTTGGGACTGAAGTTTAAGCCACTCAATTGCTTGATGACGACCAATGACTAATCCACTAGTCGGCCCTTCAATAGCTTTTGCACCACTATAGATAACTAAATCCGCACCTTGTTGATAATAGGCTTGTAAATCCTCTTCTGCAGCGGCATCAACAATTAAAGGAATATTATATTTTTTGGCAATCGTGGCGGTTTGAGCTACGGATAACATACTTTTTTGCACGCAATGGTGTGATTTAACATATAAAATAGCTGCAGTATCAGGATTAACTAGTGATTCAATATGCTCTGGTTTACACTCATTCGCATACCCCGCCTCAACGACAAGCCCACCACCCAAAGACACCATCGTACCGATAGGAGCACCAAAATTAACGTTATGTCCTTTGGGAACGATAATTTCACGAGGTACATATTTATCAGAACTATGGAGATTAAATAGCAAATCACGATCATCTTTAACAATTAAACCCGCGACAGCTTGCGCAATTCCAGCAGAAGCACATGACACAACTACAGCATTTTCTACATTAAGTAATTTAGCAATGTATTGGCCTGTTTTATCAACAAGATCTTTTATTTCAAAATATTCATTTAAGCCATGAGATACGGTATCTACCACTTCTGCTCTAGGGGTTGATACACCTAAAATAGTCATTCGCCCGGAAGCATTAATCACTTTTTTCAAATGGTATTTACTGTATATTTCTTTTTCAGTTTGAGATTCTGAGCTCATTTTCACTACCTTCTTGTATTATTTCAATAATATTATTAATGATAGAAGCCAAAGGAACAAACTGCTCATGACATTCACGCACATCACCTTCTGAATCAGTAAACAAAACAGTCTGCTTTCTTACATCAAAAATAGTCAAATCAGCATCATAGCCAATTGCTATTTCTCCTTTGTTTTTTAAATGCAATATTTGTGCCGCATTTTTCGTCACACTATCTATAATTCTAGTTTTGCTATAACCTAAACAAATAAATTTACTCATGACATTAGCCAAGCTAAATACTGGGCCTTGTAAGCGATTTTTAGAATAAATATCAGAACTGATAGTGTTAGGATAAACATCTAAACATTTAGCGCGCTCGGCAACAGCAAAACTAAAACTTTCACCGCCATGACCAATATCTAAAATGACGCCACGCTCAATAGCGCGTTTAATTGAATCTCGCAGATTATTTTGTTTATCGAATATTTGATTTGGTTTACCATTAAAACAGTGAGTAATAATGTCGCCTTTAGTTAATAAATCTGCAATTTCATCAAGTTCAGGAGGATTATTACCAACATGAATCATCAGTGGTAAACCAGTCTTTTTCTGCATCTCTTTTGCTTTGATTAATGGTAAAACACCATTGTCACCAACAACGCTACGGCTCATCCTAACTTTTATTCCAATAATAAAATGAGGATATTTAGCGAGTGATTTGTCAAATAACGCAGCATCAACATCTTGCATATCAGCAAGCTCATTTTGCCTTATTAAGCCAATTTTTGAGATATTTAAAAAAGAATAAACATGAGCTTTAGCTTGCATAGCTAAATCATAAAACTCATCAATATCTAGGGCACCAACACTGCCGGCGTCAACAACTGTCGTCACCCCAGCCTTAACACCAATTAGATCGGGTTCATCATGATATATAGGTGAGCGTGCAAAGCAGTGAGTGTGAGAATCGATCCAACCAGCACTGATATAGTGTTGACTTTTTAGATCCAACACCCGTTCAGATGGGGCTGTTATATCCTTGCCAATTTCAACAATTTTGCCATGGTTAATAGCGATATCAGTTACTGAATCATTAATAAGTTTGGCATTTTTTATAATTAAGTCATACATAATTTAATCCAACCCCTCCACCATGTTATAAATAGAGGGGAACATGACGTTATATAATTGGGAAGATACCACCAAAGATCATGGCACCCAAGATTGCACCACCAGTAATAGGTTTTTTCCACACATAAAATAGTAGTGCACCAAGCAGTGAACCTATACCGATTGGAATAGAAGCAACCATAGCTGATAAAATAATCATTGGACCAAGAAATCTACCTGAAGCATTCCCCGCGCCCATCATGACATCAGCCCCAAAGGTTGAGCCACCGCCACTGTTAACGGTAAATTTACGTATCAGGATGATAATTAAGCCTATTGCTAAACCGAGAATTAAACCTGTTACTAATGCCACAAAAAAATTCTCAATTGGCAATGTATAGCCACCAGCTAATAACAGCGCAGGTACCCCTAAACCAATACCGGTTTGTAGTGCACCGCCGATATCAAGGATACCAACTAGCGATCCTTCAATAACACGTGCAAATAAAAAGCTCGCCCCAAAAGCTGCTACAGCGCCATAGTCGCCCGTTGTCATTCCTGATTTAAGCATTGCAACAAAGGCAATTTCATTAAAAGCGCCAATACCATATACATAGAAAGTATGCGTCCCAGCAAAAATACCAGCAGAAAGTAATCCACAAAGAATAGGGAAAGACCAATCTGCATACCAAAAACTTTTATTAATGGTTGTTTGAGTATTCATAATGTGTTGTTCCCTATATTATTTAAACCAATAAGACAAACCATCTCGAAATGAATTTATCATCTTCATATCAAAACCACGGAAATATCCGCTCATGACAAATAAGATGATTACTGCAACAAGCATGATTTTCATTACTCGATTCCAACCACTGTCATCTACACCTTTGCCAATCAAGATTCCCAGAACTAATCCTGGCACTGCATTTCCCATAATTAATTGGGCAAGGCCACCAAACAATGTCCCCCAAAAACCACTTCTTCGACCAGCATCTAAGGCAGCTAACCAGAAAATAACTGGCATCACTGTAGCCACAAGCAAATTCGCAGCTGGAACTAGGACTTTTGTTGCAGTAATTTTTAATGAATCAGGAATAACTGATGTCGTTGTATTTAAAAATAACACAACAATCACACCGATAAATGCGCAAGCAAACGCCATTTTCTTAGGATCATGTAGCGTTTGAGCTAAATTTCGGTTCTTTATCATCAATAATGCAGCGCCCCAGTTTGGGATAATACGATGATCAACATCTTGCGTGAATGAACCCGCAGCAACTGATGAAGCCCATGCATTAAAAAAGAATCCTAAACCAAATGAAAAGTGAGCAGCTGGATCACCCTCACATGAATTGAGCTCACCTAGGGTACGAAATGCCCCCATACCTTGATAGGTTGGAGCATGAAACATTCGAGCGGCACCCGCTCCTACTCCAAATCCACACAGTCCACCAATTACAATAGACTTTAACGCTATAATTAGAATTTCCATGACTTTCCTTTTACGTTATTTAGAGATAAATTTAATATCGCTTAGATCGATAAACGTAACATTTACTGATACATCAAGAGTGATGTCATAAAATGCTTTTTTTCTAGGTAAAAAGATAAATAAAAAACGTTCTGTAGTTATCTTTTCTGTAGCAGAAACAACACTAATATCTAGGGGTTCAATTCGTAACATTACATTATTCGTATTTTTAAGCACCTGTTTCTGCACTTGGCTTAAGGCTATGGCAAATGCACGCTGCTTTGAATCCCCTTGCCCGGTTACTCTTACTTGTATCTGCTCAGTTTTTTTCATATTTCAAACCTATTTAAGAACGAGGGTATTTTTTTAAAAATGCTTGGGCGATACGCTGACCAAGCTCTACCGTATCCATAAAACCAAAACCAAGCACTTTACAACCATCATTAATGGCAGTTTCACCTTCTTCAATCGAACGCATACCATGTCGTTGTGAATAACCATACTTATTTTGGGCTGTTATCGCACCCGCGCCACCACTTCCACAAAACGAAAGCCCTAAATCCGCATTCTCTTGATTCATCACATCACCTAATTTCATATCGGCGGCCATACCTGGTATAACAATTGCGCGACATCCATCAATAGAATTGATTCCTTCTGCAATTTTTTGTCCTTTTCCCATTCTATCGCCGATTACGATGACTAATTCAGCCATAATTGTTCTCCTATTAATTATCGTTTTTTATATCTAGTAACTTGTTTAGTTGGCCATGGCCACCTCATAATGAACAGCCAATAAATAAACCTCTTCCATTGGAAGATTATTGAATAGTTCTACTGTTTTACGCGAAAGAGCTAAAGCTTGCTCTGATAATTCATCAAATATAGTGGGATCGACTTCGGGGAGTTTTTCTAAAGTTTTTGCTCTTTCTACCATCGCTTTAACATGTGATAACAGCATCGCTTTTTGCACATCATTTTGAGTGATTTGATGCTCAGCTAACCAATGATTAATGATTTTTATCGTTTGCTCAGTAACAACTTCGGGATCTAAATCATCTTCGACCATTCGGAATTGTGGCATAGTCATTATTATTCTCTTGTTTATTTATAAGATGACTTAGCCTAAATGAAATAACAATCAATGTGGAGAGAGACTTTTTCCTATTGCAAAAGGAAATTTATTGTCATGATGAGTGAGTTCTGTAACTAACAAGGATTGTCGTGTTGGACAAGTAATTGAGTAAATTGATTTTAAACTTAATCATTAAAAACGATTAAAAACGTCATTAACACCCTAAATTAATATTAAAAAACCCCGTTCCTCAACTTTTTTTATGGTGACCGGGTTTTTTATGTTAAAGCTGAATTTTGTGGAGAAGATATATAACCAAGATCGTTTTATTAAAAATTACCAGCTACCGGAGGCACCACCTCCACCGCTAGAACCTCCACCGCCACCGCTAAAGTCGCCGCTATCGCTAAAACCACCGCTAGAATCACCAAAATCGTCACTTCCTCCGTGACTATTTCCTCCTCCGCCAGCTTCAGGAGTTAAAAAGTTGCTAACCAGAAGGCTGAAAAAAAATACGACAAACATTATAACAAACAGAAAAAATGCTATCTCAAGTATATATTCCACATGCCAAAGAGTGTATCCAGCAACAGATAATGCGTTAAATAAACCAGTACGAAAACATTGTTTGGTTTTATCTTTACGATACAATAATTTGGCAAGTATAAAACAAATAACGAATGACACCAGCGCATAATAAGCAAAGTTTTCTGTAAATAACCGTTCAACCCTGAGGCCTTGTTCATTATCTTCACATTTCGGGGTAGGATTATCGATTTTTTGTTTCAGCACAGATAAGGCATTATCAATACCTTGATAATAGTTATTTTGTCGAAATTCTGGCGCTAATTGCTCACGAATGATTTTACTGGCCACTAAGTCGGTAATAGTTCCTTCAAGCCCATAACCAACCTCAATTCGCATGAGTTTATCATCTTTAACAATAACTAATAAAATACCATTGTCTTGTCCTTTTCGACCGATTTTCCATTGAATAAAGACTCTATCTGCGTATTGTTCTACCGTTTCATCATCCAGTTTGGGAATCATTAAAACCGCTATCTGGGCACCATCTGTTCGAGGCTTTTCAAAGCCAATTAGGCTTGATTCTAATGACTCTTTTTGAGAATCGGTTAAAGTTTGAGTCGTGTCGATAACACGATGTGCAAATTCCGGGATGTCTGTTAGCCCATAACAAAACCAACTGAATATTAACAATAAACTACTTAGAAAATATCTTTTCATTATATTTTCTGCCTCATGACTAACAACGCTAAATAAAACTATTATATAGTCAAATCAAAATCTTACTATTAAAACTTAAAGAGTATGATCTTTGTTCATCTCATTACCAACGACCAGATGCACCGCCACCACCACTGTGGCCACCACCGCCGCCGCTAAAGCCGCCGCTATCGCTAAAACCACCGCTAGAATCACCAAAATCGTCACTTCCTCCGCGACTATTTCCTCCTCCGCCAGCTCCGGGAGTTAAAATGCCGCTAGCCATGGTACTTAAACCAAATACGACACACATTATAATAAACATCAAAAATGCTATCTCAAGTATATATTCCACATGCCAAAGAGTGTATCCAGCAACAGATAATGCGTTAAATAAACCAGTACGTAAACATTGTTTGGTTTTATCTTTACGATATAATAATTTGGCAAGTATAAAACAAATAACGAATGACACCAGCGCATAATAAGCAAAGTTTTCTGTAAATAACTGTTCAATCCTAAGGCCTTGTTCATTATCTTCACATTTCGAGGTAGGATTATCGATTTTTTGTTTTAGCACAGATAAGGCATTATCAATACCCTGATAATAGTTATTTTGTCGAAATTGTGGTGCTAATTGCTCACGAATAATTTTACTGGCCACTAAGTCTGTAATAGTTCCTTCAAGCCCATAGCCAACCTCAATTCGCATGAGTTTATCATCTTTAACAATAAGTAATAAAATACCATTGTCTTGTCCTTTTCGACCGATTTTCCATTGAATAAAGACTCTATCTGCGTATTGTTCTACCGTTTCATCATCCAGTTTGGGAATCATTAAAACCGCTATCTGGGCACCATCTGTTCGAGGCTTTTCAAAGCCAATTAGGCTTGATTCTAATGACTCTTTTTGAGAATCGGTTAAAGTTTGAGTCGTGTCGATAACACGATGTGCAAATTCCGGGATGTCTGTTAGCCCATAACAAAACCAACTGAATATTAACAATAAACTACTTAGAAAATATCTTTTCATTGTATTTTTTGCCTTATGATTAACAACGCTAAATAAAATTTTACTTTTTACAACAAACAGTTAATTGCGATCCATTTAATAAAGCGTTTAGACAAGATATCATTGGTTAACTAAAACTAATATATAGCCGAATCATAATATTACTATTAAAACTTAATGAGTATTATCTTTGTTCATCTCATTACCAACGACCAGATGCACCGCCACCACCACTGCGACCGCCGCCTCCGCCGGTTCGGGAACTTCTACTCGAATGGCTATATGAAGATCGGCTGCTACTGCCACTCCCGCTACGACTTCTTCTAGTGCCATTTTTAAAACTGATAGCGATGAATAACAAGTTAGCAACTACATAATTTATACCAAAAATAAAAACGACATCGGTTAGATATAAGTAAGTAAAACCGTGAACACACCAAGTTACAATTAGAATAAATAAACTATTTGATAGTGATGTAATGATAATGCGTTTAAATACATTTTTTTCGAATTTAACCGTGAAGGCTAAACAAACAAAAAAGGAAAACACTTTCCAGCTTTGTTGAATAATCCAGTTAAACAACATATCTAACATTTCACTTAACCCAATTCTATGATTATTCTGGGTTTGTTTCTCTGGATGAATTTCATTACCTATTGTGACATCTTTTAATACCGAAATTGCATCATTAATACCTTGATAATAATTATTTTGCTTAAATTGTGGAGCTAACTGTTCCCGAATGATGTGGCTAGCAACTAAATCAGTAACAATGCCTTCAAGCCCATACCCCACTTCAATACGCATCTGTCGGTCATCTTTTACTACTAACAATAAAATACCATTATCCAGCCCTTTTCTTCCAATTTTCCATTGGTTAAAAACTCTCTGCGCGTACTGCTCTATGGTTTCGTTGTCGAGTTTTGCGATCATCAAAACCGCTATTTGCGCCCCATCAGTTTTCGAGTGTTCAAATTGAATTAGGCTTGATTCTAAAGACTTGACTTGCGATGCACTTAAAGTATTGGTTGTATCAATAATATGACTATTAAAAGCAGGAATTTCAGTCAAACCATAACTAAACCAACTAAGCATTAACAACATACTAAAGAAAACATATTTTTTCATTATATTTTGACCAAAATGACCTGCAATAGAATAATATTATTACTTTTAAAAAACGCATATCAAAAGCTAATCTACTCTATTTTAGGTTTAAGTAGTATAAGACATCAATGGGTAGAAATGACTATTATATAGCCAGATAACAATTTTGCTATTAACATCAGCTTTTTTATCAAGTTTTGCCGTCATGAAAATTTGGCACTATTTATTTTGTATTGGGGAAACTTAATAGAGCTTTATTGTAAAATATTTCTATGAGATCGAGTTGACGTATGGTCATAACTCGATCTTAAAGGAAGAGAATTTCAGTTGATCGATACCAACTGATGATTAACAGCAAACTTAACACTCAATATTTTTTGAGCAATTATGTTTATTGAAAGTTAACTGCGGGTGCATTTGAAATTTCTTTTTCATTATCAACCGTAAATTGCTGTTTAGGTTCTACACCTATAAAGCCAGCAATCCACTTATTTGGTATTTTTCGGATATAAATATTAAACGATTGAACTGCTTGTATATATCGTCCTCTGGCAACTGCGATCCGATTTTCAGTGCCTTCTAACTGGCTCATAAGATCCTGAAAAAGTGAACTGGCTTTAAGATCTGGATAGTTTTCACTGACAGCAATTAAGTGGCTTAAGGCAGTACTTAATTCTGATTGCGCTTGTTGGAATTTAGCAAATAAAGCCGGATCGGTTAGCTGATCAGCGTTGATTTGAATTGAGCCAACTTTACTTCTTGCTTCGGTCACTTGAGTTAACACTTCTTTTTCGTGTGTAGTATAACCTTTAACCGTATTAACTAAACTTGGAGTTAAATCAGCCCGACGCTTATATTGGTTGACAACTTCTGACCATGCAGCTGCTACACCTTCGTCACGAGTTTGGATATCATTGTATCGACTAAAACAAAAAAATGCTCCAACAATAATTAATACCAAAACACATAATAGAAATTTTGATTTCATTGTATATTCCTATAAATAGTTGAATTTATGGATAGCTTAACAAATGAATACATCAAAAAATAGAATTAAAATAAGCTATCTGCGATTTTTAAACACTTATTTATACCTCAAGTTTAAATCTCACTAACAAATTTATACCGATATTTCGATAAAAAGAACAAGCTCTGAAAAAAACAAGGAATGTAAGTTATCAATCTGTGGACTCACTAATATTGAATTGGCTATATTGCAAATTAATATCGCCTTAATCCACACCGTTTAAGATAATTTACTCAATATTATTATAGCCATTTTTATAATGCATGCTATGTATAATCCTAATTTACGCATAAAAAATATACCGCTTATTTTTATTCTTGATCATAAAACTTTTATTAATGATGATTTAGGTAGATTTTACCAATTTATAATAAGCGGTTTATTATTTGATAATTATTTATAATACACTTTCAAAGCATTCTAACTGTGCCGGCTCATAGTAAATATCGTTATTATTTGGTCTATTTCCGGTATTACGATGTGTATGTTTGAATTGTTCTGAGTTTACCCAAGCGTCGAAATCGGCTTTTGATTCCCATTCGGCAAATGATGAAAATAACGTATAATTTTCCTCAGTTTTCCCTTTTAAAAAATAAAAACGATTAAAGCCTTTCATCTCTTTTAAATGGGTATCACGATTACGCCATATTTCAATAAAAGCCTCTTCACTACCTCGTTTTACTTTAAATCGGTTCATGACAATATACATATCAAAACTCCTTTTTTTAAATACACATAAAAAAATAGCACGTGCTTACACGTGCTATTTTAATAACTTAGTCCTACTGACTATTGATTTTCTTCTGCAGAATTGAGTAATTCTGCTAAGTTAGCTGTTGCTTCTTCAGCTGAAACAGTTGGTTGAATTTCATCATCAATAGGCATTGTACGTTTACGCAAACGTTCTTTATGATAAGCATAACCAGTACCAGCTGGAATTAAGCGACCAACAATAACGTTTTCTTTCAAGCCACGAAGCTCATCATTTTTACCAGCAACTGCTGCTTCAGTTAATACGCGAGTCGTTTCTTGGAACGATGCCGCAGAAATAAATGATTCAGTAGTAAGTGATGCTTTAGTAATACCAAGCAGATCATGCAAGTAAACAATTGGCTCTTTACCTTGTGCCTCAAGCTCACGATTAATAATCTTCAAGCGTGAAACTTCAAGTTGTTCGCCGTCAAGTAAACGAGAACCACCCGGATGAATAACTGTCGCTTTACGTAACATCTGACGAACAATAACTTCAATATGTTTATCATTGATTTTTACACCTTGTAAGCGATAAACTTCTTGAACTTCGTTAACGATGTAACGTGTCACTGCATTAACACCACGTAAACGTAAAATGTCATGTGCAGATTCTGGACCGTCAGAAATCACATCACCACGTCCAACTTGTTCGCCTTCAAATACGTTGAGTTGACGCCATTTTGGAATCATCTCTTCATATGGATCACTACCATCTAGTGGAGTGATAATTAAGCGACGTTTACCTTTGGTTTCTTTACCAAACGAGATAATACCATCGATTTCAGCAAGAATTGCTGGCTCTTTAGGTTTACGTGCTTCAAATAAGTCAGCAACGCGTGGTAAACCACCGGTAATATCTTTAGTACCAACCGATGCTTGTGGAATACGTGCAAGTGTATCACCCACATTGATTTCAGCACCATCTTCTAATTGTACTAATGCTTTACCTGGTAAGAAATATTGAGCAAGCATCTCTGTACCTGCAACATAAATATCTTTACCTTTAGCATCAACAATCTTGATTGCTGGACGTAAATCTTTACCAACACCTGTTCGTTCAGCGACATCTAAAATAACAATTGATGATAAACCTGTTAATTCGTCGGTTTGACGGGTGATAGTTTGACCATCAACCATATCAACAAATTTAACAAAGCCTTTCGCTTCAGAGATAACTGGCATGGTATGTGGATCCCAGTTAGCAACTGTTTCACCGGCATCAACCGCTGCACCATTACCTTTAGTTAGAATCGAACCATAAGGAACTTTATAAGTTTCTTTCATTCGACCTAATTCATCGATAATCGTTAATTCAGCATTACGAGATGTAATAACCAGTTTCTTATCTGGGTTAGTTACAAATTTAGCATTAGATAATTTGATGCTACCTTTGTTTTTAACTTGAACACTTGATTCTGCTGCTGCTCGTGATGCCGCACCACCGATATGGAACGTACGCATGGTTAACTGTGTACCAGGCTCACCGATTGATTGAGCAGCGATAACACCGATTGCTTCACCTTTATTTACTAGGTGACCACGGGCTAAGTCACGACCATAACATTTCGCACAAACACCAAAGTCAGTATCACACGAAACAACTGAACGAACTTTAACACTATCGACAGATTCTTCTTCAAGTAAATCACAATAGTTTTCATCAAGTAGTGTATTACGAGGAATTAAAATATCCGCACTACCTGGTTTTAATACATCTTCCGCGGTTACACGACCTAATACACGTTCACGAAGTGGCTCTTTAACATCTCCACCTTCGATAACTGGTGTCATCACTACGCCTTCTAACGTGCCACAGTCATCTTCAATAACGACTAGATCTTGAGCTACGTCAACTAAACGACGAGTTAAGTAACCTGAGTTCGCAGTTTTTAATGCGGTATCGGCAAGACCTTTACGCGCACCATGGGTCGAGATAAAGTACTGAAGAACGTTTAACCCTTCACGGAAGTTTGCCGTAATTGGTGTTTCGATGATTGAACCATCCGGTTTTGCCATCAATCCACGCATACCAGCTAACTGACGAATCTGAGCTGCAGAACCCCGCGCACCAGAGTCGGCCATCATATAGATGCTGTTAAATGAAGATTGAACTTCTTCTTTACCTTCATGATTGATTACTTTTTCAGTTGATAAGTTATCCATCATCGCTTTAGCAACACGTTCATTGGCTGCTGCCCAGATATCGATAACTTTGTTATAGCGTTCACCAGCGGTAACTAAACCTGATTGGAACTGTTCTTGAATTTCAGCAACTTCAATTTCAGCTTCATTAATGATTTGTAATTTTTTAGCTGGAATTTCCATATCATCAATACCAACCGATACACCAGAACGTGCTGCATAAGCAAATCCGGTATACATTACTTGGTCAGCCAAGATAACAGTTTCTTTCATGCCTAGTTGGCGATAACAAATATTTAAAATTCGTGAAATCGCCTTTTTACCAAGTGGTTGATTGATGACAGAGAAGCTCATACCTTTAGGCATAATTAACCATAAGATAGCACGACCAACTGTAGTATCAACCACAGAAGTTGTATCTTCCCACTCACCAATACTATTGCGGTGGCTTTCAGTAATACGTACTTTAACTTTAGCATGTAGCTCAACAAGACCTAAGCGATACAGTTTTTCTGCTTCTTTAGGTCCGGTTAAAATCATACCTTCACCTTTCGCATTAACTTTATCACGAGTCATGTAGTAAAGACCTAATACCACGTCCTGAGAAGGAACAATGATAGGTTCACCACTCGCAGGTGAAAGAATGTTGTTGGTTGACATCATTAACGCACGCGCTTCTAATTGCGCTTCTAACGTTAATGGTACATGAACCGCCATTTGGTCACCATCGAAGTCAGCATTGAATGCCGCACAAACTAATGGATGTAATTGGATCGCTTTACCTTCAATTAGGATAGGTTCAAATGCCTGAATACCTAATCGGTGAAGTGTTGGTGCACGGTTTAGTAATACCGGATGCTCACGAATAACTTCATCTAAGATATCCCAAACAATTGCATCTTCACGTTCAACCATTTTCTTGGCTGCTTTAATGGTAGTTGCATAACCACGACGCTCTAATTTACCGTAAATAAATGGTTTGAATAATTCAAGAGCCATTTTCTTCGGTAAACCACATTGATGTAATCGTAAGTATGGACCTACAGTGATTACTGAACGACCTGAGTAGTCAACACGTTTACCTAATAAGTTTTGACGGAAACGACCTTGCTTACCTTTAATCATATCGGCAAGTGATTTTAATGGACGTTTGTTTGAACCGGTAATTGCACGGCCACGACGACCATTATCAAGTAATGCGTCAACAGATTCTTGTAACATACGTTTTTCGTTACGTACGATAATATCTGGCGCTGCCAAATCTAATAAACGTTTTAAACGATTATTACGGTTAATCACTCGACGATATAGATCGTTCAAATCTGATGTTGCAAAACGTCCGCCATCTAGTGGTACTAATGGACGTAAATCGGGTGGCAACACAGGTAATACGTTTAAGATCATCCATTCTGGTTTATTTTCTGATTGAATGAATGCTTCAATAATCTTAATACGTTTAGTCAGTTTTTTACGCTTAGTTTCAGAATTGGTAGTTTCAAGCTCATCACGTAGTGCTTCACATTCAGCTTGCACATCGATATTACGTAGTAATTCTTGAATTGCTTCGGCACCCATACGAGCATCGAATTCATCACCAAACTCTTCTAACGCATCTAAATATTGTTCTTCTGTTAAAATTTGACCGCGTTCTAAGTTTGTCATTCCGCCGTCAAGAACCATAAATGATTCAAAATAAAGCACACGTTCAATGTCACGAAGTGGCATATCTAATAATAGACCAATACGTGATGGTAATGATTTTAAAAACCAGATATGTGCAGTAGGTGATGCAAGCTCAATATGCCCCATACGCTCACGACGTACTTTGGCTTGAGTAACTTCAACACCACATTTTTCACAGATCACACCACGGTGTTTTAAACGTTTATATTTTCCACATAAACATTCATAATCTTTTACTGGTCCAAAAATACGTGCACAAAACAATCCGTCACGTTCCGGTTTGAACGTACGATAGTTAATTGTTTCAGGTTTTTTAACTTCACCAAAAGACCATGAACGAATCATATCAGGAGAAGCAAGGCCTATCTTGATAGCATCAAAATCTTCAGTTTTAGTTTGTGCTTTTAGAAACTTTAGTAAGTCTTTCACAATTGACTCCTATGGAGTTAAACCAATTAGATAACTTATCATTGCTGATAAGTTATCCCTATAAATAGAAATCATTTCAGTTAGTTAAGATTACTCTTCATCTAACTCGATATTAATACCTAACGAACGAATCTCTTTTAATAATACATTAAATGATTCTGGAATCGCAGGCTCCATACGATGATCACCATCTACAATATTTTTATACATCTTAGTACGACCATTCACATCATCTGATTTAACAGTTAACATTTCTTGTAGAGTATAAGCAGCACCATATGCTTCAAGTGCCCATACTTCCATCTCACCGAAACGTTGACCACCAAATTGAGCTTTACCACCCAATGGTTGTTGTGTAACCAGACTATATGAACCTGTAGAACGCGCATGCATCTTATCATCAACTAAGTGATTCAATTTCAGCATATACATGTAACCTACAGTTACTGGACGTTCAAATTGCTCACCTGTACGACCATCAAACAATGTAATTTGACCTGAAGTTGGTAAATCACCCAGCTCAAGTAATGACTTGATTTCTTGCTCTTTTGCACCGTCAAACACTGGTGTAGCAAGTGGCATACCATTACGTAAGTTTTGTGCCAATGTCATCACTTCTTGGTCAGTAAATTCAGCAACATTGACTTTCTGTGCTGCCCCTAAACCAAGGTCATAAGCTTTCTGAATGAAATCACGTAATTTAGCTAACTCTTGCTGTTCTTTTAGCATTGCATCGATCTTCTGACCAATACCTTTTGCCGCCATACCTAAGTGAGTTTCTAAAATCTGACCGATGTTCATACGAGACGGAACACCAAGTGGATTCAATACGATATCAACTGGACGTCCTTTATCATCATATGGCATATCTTCAATTGGGTTGATTTTAGAGATAACCCCTTTGTTACCATGGCGACCCGCCATCTTATCACCAGGCTGAATTTGACGTTTAACTGCTAAGTAAACTTTAACAATTTTGAGAACTCCAGGTTGTAAATCATCACCTTGAGTAATCTTCATTCGTTTAGCTTCAAGCTTCTTATTAAATTCAGCTTTGATTTCATCATGTTGTTCAGCAAGTTGTTCTAATTGAGCTTGCTTACTTTCATTAGAAATACCAATGGTTAACCATTTTTCACGTGGTAAAGCATCTAATTTGTCTGCTTTAATACCACCAGAAATTAATACATCACGGATACGAGCAAACAATGCTGCTTCTAAAATTTTAAGTTCTTCAGTTAAGTCTTTTCTTACTTGCTTGAGTTGCATCTCTTCAATTTCAAGTGCACGTTTGTCTTTTTGTACACCATCACGAGTGAAGACTTGAACATCAATAACCGTACCTGAAACACCATTTGGTACACGTAATGAAGTATCTTTAACATCAGATGCTTTTTCACCGAAAATAGCACGTAGTAATTTCTCTTCTGGTGTTAATTGCGTTTCGCCTTTAGGCGTTACTTTACCAACAAGAATATCACCACCTTTTACTTCAGCGCCGATATAAACAATACCAGACTCATCAAGTTTAGAAAGTGCTGCTTCACCCACATTTGGAATATCAGCAGTAATTTCTTCAGCACCAAGTTTAGTATCACGAGATACACAAGATAGTTCTTGAATATGAATCGAAGTGAAACGATCATCTTGTACCACTTTTTCAGAGACTAAAATAGAATCCTCAAAGTTATAACCGTTCCATGGCATAAATGCCACGCGCATATTTTGACCAAGTGCTAACTCACCTAAATCCGTTGATGGGCCGTCTGCAAGTACATCACCACGCTCAACTTTTTCACCTAATTCCACGCATGGAATTTGGTTAATACAAGTATTTTGGTTAGAACGGGTATATTTAGTTAAGTTGTAAATATCAATACCTGTTTCACCGGCATACATTTCATCATCGTTAACGTTAATAACAATACGTGAAGCATCAACATATTGTACTGTACCGCCACGACGAGCAACCGCAGTTACACCTGAGTCAACCGCAACCGCGCGTTCCATACCAGTACCAACAAAAGGTTTTTCTGCTTTTAATGTTGGTACAGCTTGACGTTGCATGTTCGCACCCATCAAGGCACGGTTCGCATCATCGTGCTCAAGGAATGGGATTAATGAAGCACCAACAGAAACGATTTGTTGTGTTGATACGTCCATATAATGAACTTGTTCCGGGCTATATAAACCAGATTCACCATTTAAACGGCAAGTCACTAAATCTTCTTTAAAGCGACCATCGTCATCAAGATTTGAGTTAGCCTGAGCTATAACAAACTCACTTTCATCGATTGCTGATAAATAGTTAATCTCATCAGTCACAACACCGTCAATCACTCGACGATATGGCGTTTCTAAGAATCCATACTCATTGGTACGTGAATAAACCGCTAATGAGTTAATCAAACCGATGTTTGGACCTTCCGGCGTTTCAATCGGACATACACGACCATAATGTGTAGGATGCACGTCACGCACTTCAAAGCCTGCACGTTCACGAGTTAAACCACCTGGACCTAATGCAGAAATACGACGTTTGTGAGTAATTTCAGATAATGGATTGTTTTGATCCATAAACTGAGATAATTGGCTAGAACCAAAGAACTCACGAATTGCCGCTGAAATTGGTTTAGCATTGATCATATCTTGTGGCATTAATGAATCAAGATCACCTAAAGATAGACGCTCTTTTACAGCTCGTTCAACACGAACTAAACCAATACGGAATTGGTTTTCAGCCATTTCACCAACACTACGGATACGACGATTGCCTAAGTGATCGATATCATCAACTTCACCATGACCATTTCGGATGCTGATTAATTTCTTCATTACATCAACGATATCGGCTTTTGTTAAGACACTTTCGCCTTCAATATCGTCTCGTCCTAAAGAACGATTGAACTTCATACGACCTACCGCTGATAAGTCATAACGTTCGTCGGAGAAGAATAGATTATCAAATAACGCTTCGGCTGCTTCTTTTGTTGGTGGCTCGCCTGGACGCATCATTCGATAAATTTCAACTAATGCACCTAATCGATCACGTGTTGAATCAACATTTAATGTTTCAGAAATAAATGGTCCATGATCTAAATCATTAGTGAATAATGTTTCAATTTTCTTATAACCAGCATTGGTTAATTCAAGTAATAGTTCTAAAGAAATTGGCGTATTGGCAAAAGCAATAACCTCACCAGTTTCTTCATCAACATAATTTTTTGCTAAAACTTTATTTACAATATATTCAACTGGAACGTCGATTTTAGTTACTTTATCTTTTTCAAGCTCACGAATATGACGAGCTGTAATACGACGACCTTTTTCTGCGTAAACTTTGCCTTTAGATTCGATATCAAATAGCGCTGTTTCACCACGTAAACGCTCTGGCACAAGTTCCATTTTTAATTTTGATTTGCCTACTTCGAAAATAGTTTTTTCGAAGAACATATCTAAAATTTCTTCAGTTTCATAACCTAACGCACGTAAAATAATTGTTGCTGGAAGTTTACGACGACGGTCGATACGAGCAAAAAGATTATCTTTTGGATCAAATTCGAAATCAAGCCAAGAGCCACGATAAGGAATAATCCGAGCATTATATAAAACTTTACCAGAAGAGTGCGTTTTACCTTTATCACTGTCAAAGAACACACCTGGACTACGATGTAATTGTGAAACGATAACACGTTCAGTACCGTTAATCACAAAAGTACCATTGTCCGTCATTAAAGGGATTTCGCCCATATAGACGTCTTGCTCTTTAATATCTTTAACTGTTCCTTCTGGCGCATCTTTATCATAAATAACTAAACGTAATTTAACGCGCAATGGTGCTGAGTAAGTGATCCCTCTGATTTGACATTCTTTTACATCAAACACAGGTTCGCCCATTTTAAAGCTTACGTATTGTAACTCAGCGCTACCACTATAACTTTTTATCGGAAATATTGAACGGAATGCGGCTTCTAAGCCATATTGACCTTCTGGGTCTTGCTCAATAAACTTCTGGAACGAATCAAGTTGAATAGAAAGAAGATACGGTATATCCAAGACTTGTGGACGCTTACCAAAATTCTTACGAATTCGTTTTTTCTCGGTATAAGAGTAAACCATTAGTTCCTCAACTTGCTTATCTGCTATTTTAGCATGATTAAATATTCATCAGGGTACTACGAAATGATAACGCCTGACACCTCATCGAAAATATCTATAAATATCAATTGATTAGGCTTAATAAATATATTATTTCTTTATTACTTTTTATTGATAATCTTCAAATAAAATTATTTGACTTATTACAGCGCAAAAAGGCTGGAGGTATAAAACCCCCAGCCGTTTAGCTTGCTATTGATAAACTTACTTAAGTTCGACAACTGCACCAGATTCTTCAAGTGCCTTTTTAAGTTCATCTGCGTCAGCTTTGCTAACACCTTCTTTAACTGTTGCTGGAGCTGATTCAACAAGATCTTTTGCTTCTTTTAAGCCTAAGCCTGTTGCACCACGAACTGCTTTGATAACAGCTACTTTGTTAGCGCCAACATCTTTTAAGATTACATCAAATTCAGATTTTTCTTCAGCTGATTCAGCTGGACCAGCTGCTGCAACTGCTACAGCTGCTGCTGCAGAAACGCCAAATTTTTCTTCCATCATTGATACAAGTTCAACAACATCCATTACAGACATTTCTGCAACTGCATCTAAAATTTGTTCTTTAGTGATAGACATAATATAGTTTCCCAAATTTACATTTTTTTAATTAATAAAATTCACAATCACAGCGCTATTAAGCAGCTTGTTTTTGATCGCGAACCGCTGCAAGAGTACGAACCAATTTGCCAGCTGCGGCTTCTTTCATGGTTGACATCAAGCGAGCTAATGCTTCTTCATAAGTAGGTAATGTTGCTAAGCGATCAATGTTCGCTGCAGTAATTAACTCACCTTCAAAGGCTGCGGCTTTAATCTCAAAATTATCATTTTCTTTTGCAAACGCTTTAAAAATACGCGCAGCAGCACCTGGGTGCTCATTTGAAAATGCAATTAGAGTTGGACCAACAAACGAATCTTTTAAGCACTCGTATTGAGTTCCCTCAACAACACGGCGTAATAAGGTGTTACGAACAACACGCATATAAACACCAGCTTCACGAGCAGATTTACGTAATGCAGTCATGTTTTCTACAGTTACGCCACGAGAGTCAGCTACAACTGCAGATAGCGCACCTTTGGCGATTTCATTAACTTCAGCAACAATTTCTTGTTTATTTTGAAGATTTAGTGCCATTGGTATTGCTCCTGGATTAAACTAGGCAAAGCCTAGAATTATTTAAACTAACTACAAATGTAGTTAGCACAATCACGATGAGCAGAATGCCTGTATTATATCTTATCAGGTTCTGTCACCGTCTACGTAGGAAGATTAAGTAATTAAATATCAATTACACCTACGGTCTTGGACGGGGTCTGGTTAAGGCCAGACACCAACCGATTCTTTGTTTAACAATTAATTAAACAGATGCATTTAAAGTTGCTTGGTCGATAGCAACACCAGCGCCCATTGTAGTAGAAAGACTAACTTTCTTCACAAATACACCTTTTGAAGATGCTGGTTTTGCACGTTTTAATGCAACAAGTAATGCTTCTAAATTCTCTTTAAGCTTATCTGCATCGAAATCAGCTTTACCGATAGTAGTATGGATAATACCATTTTTATCATTACGGTAACGGATTTGACCAGCTTTAGCGTTTTTCACAGCTTCAGCAACGTTAGGTGTTACAGTACCAACTTTAGGGTTTGGCATTAAACCACGTGGCCCTAAAATTTGACCTAATTGACCAACAACACGCATAGCGTCTGGAGATGCAATAACAACATCAAAGTCCATTTCGCCTTTTTTGATTTGATCCGCTAGATCATCCATACCAACTAATTCAGCACCAGCTTCTTTAGCAGCATCAGCGTTTGCACCTTGAGTAAATACAGCAACACGTACACTACGTCCGGTACCGTGAGGAAGAACGATAGCACCACGCACATTTTGATCTGATTTACGTGAATCAATACCTAAATTAACTGCAACATCAACGCTTTCAGTAAATTTAGCAGTAGCAAATTCTTTTAATAAAGCGATTGCTTCATTGATTTCATATTGTTTAGTCGCGTTTACTTTTTCGCGGATAAGTTTAGCTTTCTTAGATAATTTAGCCATGAATTAACCCTCCACTTCCAAGCCCATTGAACGAGCAGTACCTTCAATAGAACGCATCATCGTTTCAATAGTTGCACCATTCATATCAGCAGCTTTCAATTCAGCGATTTCACGAATTTGAGCGCTTGTTACTTTACCTACTTTTTTCTTATTAGGCTCACCAGAACCAGACTTGATTTTAGCTGCTTTCTTTAATAATACAGCCGCAGGAGGAGTCTTAGTTACAAAAGTAAATGAACGGTCAGAATATACTGTAATAACAACAGGAATAGGTAGACCTTTTTCCATGCTTTCTGTTTTAGCGTTAAATGCTTTACAGAATTCCATGATGTTAACACCATGTTGACCAAGTGCTGGACCAACTGGTGGACTAGGATTTGCTGCACCAGCTGCAACTTGCAACTTGATGTAGGCTTGTACTTTTTTTGCCATTTTAGTTTCCTTTTTCTCGGGTGCAAACGCTTCTATTAATCAATAGACAGCTCCCCTAAGTTAAATGAGGGCGAAATTATCCTACAACTAATACAAAAATGCAAGACTTTTTATTAGCGGATAAAATAAAAGCAGGAATAGCCCTGCTTTTATATAATAATGAATGATATTAAAGTACGTCGATCGCATTAAGTTCTTTAAATGCAAGTTCTAAACGAGCAACTAAAGATTCTTGACCTTTACGTAACCATACGCGTGGATCATAATATTTTTTATTTGGAGCATCAACGCCTTCAGGATTACCTAATTGACCTTGAAGGTAAGCTTCATTTGCTTTGTAATATTCTAAAACACCAGCCCAGTTTGCCCATTGCGTATCAGTATCGATGTTCATTTTAACAACACCGTAACTTACTGCTTCTGCAATTTCTTCAGGAGTAGAACCAGAACCACCATGGAACACAAAGTTCAATGATTTAGCTGGTAAATTGAATTTCTCAGATACATATTTTTGAGAGTTATCTAAAATTTTTGGCGTTAATTTAACATTACCTGGTTTATAAACACCATGAACGTTACCGAATGAAGCTGCGATAGTGAAACGTGGGCTAATTGCACTTAAACGTTCATAAGCATAAGCAACATCTTCAGGTTGTGTATAAAGTGCTGAACTATCCATATGGCTATTGTCAACACCATCTTCTTCACCACCAGTACAACCAAGCTCTAATTCTAATGTCATTTTCATTGCTGACATACGAGCAAGATATTGACAACAAATATCAATATTATCTTTTAAAGATTCTTCTGAAAGATCGATCATGTGAGAAGAGAATAGAGGTTTACCCGTTTTAGCAAAGTGAGCTTCACCAGCGTCAAGTAATCCATCAACCCATGGAAGAAGTTTTTTAGCACAGTGGTCGGTATGAACGATAACTGGCACACCATATTTTTCAGCCATAAGGTGAACATGTTTAGCGCCAGAAATTGCACCTAAAACAGCAGTTTCTTGCCCATCTAATTTCAATCCTTTACCTGCGATGAATTGAGCACCACCATTAGAGAATTGAACGATAACAGCAGAACCAACTTTAGCCGCAGTTTCGATTACTGCATTAATTGTATTAGTGTCAACACAGTTAACAGCTGGTAATGCAAAATTATTTTCACGAGCAACTTGAAACACTTTTTGAACATCATCACCGGTTACAACACCAGGTTTAACGACATCAGAAATCTTTGTAGCCATTTTAATACCTATAGATTTATTTATATAAAAATTAAAGGATGAGTGATTGGCTCATCCTTCATATAGAAAATTATTACGCTTTTGCTCTCTCTTCTAGCATTGCAACAGCAGGAAGTTTTTTACCTTCTACAAACTCTAGGAAGGCACCACCACCAGTTGAAATATAAGAGATTTTATCTTCAATACCAAATAAATCAATTGCAGCTAATGTATCACCACCACCTGCGATTGAGAAACCTTGGCTGTCAGCAATTGCTTTAGCAACAATCTCGGTACCACGACGGAAATTAGGGAACTCAAATACGCCAACAGGGCCATTCCATAATATAGTTTTGGCTTTTTTGATAATGTCTGCTAATGCTTCAGCTGATTTATCACCTAAATCAAGAATTTGTTCATTCTCTTTTACATCAGCAACTGATTTTTCAGTAGCTGTCGCAGTTTCACTAAACTCTGTTGCTACACGAACATCAGTAGGAACTGGAATATGACAATTAGCCATTAATTTTTTTGCTTCAGGAATTAAATCAGCTTCATAAAGTGATTTACCCACATTATAGCCTTCAGCTGCGATGAATGTATTTGCGATACCACCACCAACAATAATTTGGTCAGCGATTTTTGATAAAGAATCAAGAACAGTCAATTTTGTTGATACTTTAGAACCAGCAACAATCGCAACCATTGGACGAGCTGGATTATCTAACGCTTTACCTAAAGCATCAAGTTCAGCTGCTAATAATGGACCGGCACAAGCAACTGGCGCAAATTTACCAGCTCCATGAGTTGAAGCTTGAGCACGGTGAGCAGTACCAAATGCATCCATTACATAGATATCACAAAGTGCTGCATATTTTTTAGATAAAGTTTCATCATCTTTACCTTCGCCTACATTAAAACGTACGTTTTCAAGAACAACTAGTTCGCCTTCTTTAACGTCAACACCGTTAAGATAATCTTTTACTAGACGAACAGGGAAAGAAACATGTTCTTTTAAATAATCAACCACTGGTTGTAGAGAGAACTCAGGGTTATATTCGCCTTCAGTTGGACGGCCAATATGAGAAGTAACCATTACTTTAGCGCCTTTTTTAATGGCTTCTTCAATAGTCGGTAATGATGCTTTAATTCGAGCATCAGAAGTAACCTTACCATTTTTGACCGGCACATTAAGATCTGAGCGAATAAATAAACGTTTCCCTTTTAGATCAAGATCTTGCATTCTAATGATAGACATGAGACTTCCTCTTTTAAATATAAAAACAATAAAATTTTTGCTATTCTAACATAAAATTTCTTTTTAGGTTACATCCATTATCGGTTATATAGTAAACATTTAGTAGAAATTAGTAATTTATACTATATAGGAAATTTTTTTATGTAACAGCATTGACAATAGAAAGAAAATCAGGCATATTTCCCCGCCTTATTAATATGTATTTTTTATCTAAACTTGGGAGTTGACTTTGGCTAATATCAAATCAGCTAAGAAGCGTGCGGTTCAGTCCGAAAAACGCCGTAAACATAATGCTAGTAACCGTTCAATGATGCGTACTTATATTAAAAAAGTTTACGCAGCTGTAGCAGCTGGTGATAAACAAACAGCTGAAGTAGCATTCAAAGACATGCAAGCAGTTGTTGACCGTCAAGCGGCTCGTGGTCTAATCCACAAAAACAAAGCAGCACGTCATAAAGCGAATTTAATTAAACAGATTAAAGCATTAGCTTAATTTTCTAATCTGTTGACAATAGAGTTAAAGAAAATTGAAAAAAAGTGGTGTAAGCCACTTTTTTTATTTATATACTATTATTTAAATTTATGTGAATAAAAGAAAAGAGAGCGTATTGTGGTTCAGCGTGATTATGTAAGAAAAAAGAGCCAATCAAAAGGAAAAGCTAAAAAAAATAAGTCACGATTATTCCCATCTTTAATGATATTCCTTGCAATCATCATTATTATTTTGTTTTCTTCTATTCTATATTATCTTTCAACCAATTCTTCTGAAAAACCAGTTGAAAAACCAAAAGTCAAAACTGAATCTCCAGCAATAACCCTGCCGGAAAAACCACAAGAACGCTGGACTTACCTTAAAGAATTGGAAACACCAAATGCTAGTAGCAACTCAAATAAAATGGCAAGTGAACGGCAACAAATATTAGATAGCTTTATGAATAACACCACGACCACATCTACTATATCATCAAGTAATGATAATAATAAATGGTTACTACAATGTGGTGCTTTTAAAGATAAAACAAATGCAGATACATTAAAAGCATCTTTGGCAATGACCGGTATTAGTGGTAACATATCTTTAAGTCAGCAGTTATATCGAGTTACCGTTGGGCCTTATACAAATAAAGGTGATGTGCAAAAAGCATTAAACACTTTAAAAACGAATGGAATTAATAACTGTATTATTTCTAATTAAATAAGATATATTATGAATATACTTAAGCATATACAGACCTTTTTGGTAATGTTATGGTCTCGTATAAATCATGATCGTTTAACCTCATCCTCGGCAGAACTAGCTTATACGACAATACTTGCATTAGTCCCATTAATAACTGTTGTGTTTTCTTTACTTTCTGCGTTTCCTATGTTTAATGAAGTTAGCCAATCATTAAAACAGCTCATTTATAGCAATCTTGTCCCTACTGCAAGTGACACCATTCAAAATTACCTAGAACAATTTATTGCCAATACAAAAAAAATGACATTTATCGGAATTATCGGTTTAATAGTAACATCATTACTACTTATTAATTCTATTAATAATGCACTAAACCGTATCTGGCAAACCAAACGTAAACGTTCATTCATGTATAACTTAACCATGTATTGGACAATTTTAACATTAGGTCCTATTTTAGTTGGCTCAAGTGTTGCAGTAAGTTCTTATATATTTTCCCTAAAATGGTTATCGAATGCTGCTAGTGGTGATCTCCTACTAAGTACTTTACCATTTATCATATCGGTTGTTGGATTTTGGTTGCTCTACAGCATTATTCCAACTGAATCAATTCCATTTAAAGAAGCAGCAATTGGTGCGTTAGTTGCAGCAATATTATTCGAAATTGGTAAACGCGCTTTTGCGCTGTATGTTACTTCTTTTCCGACTTATCAACTTATTTATGGGGTAGTTTCCTCAATTCCCATTATGTTAGTTTGGATCTACTGCTCATGGTGTATTGTTTTGTTTGGCGCCGAATTTGCAGCAACACTCGCTGACTATAATAAACAACAAAAAGCGCTATTAAAGCCCCAATCTTAACTGGAATAATATAAATTATGATTGCCTTAATCCAACGTGTAAAACAAGCATCGGTTTCTGTTGATAATCAAATTATTGGTCAAATCGATCAGGGATTACTTGTTTTACTCGGTATTGAACAAGATGACAACGAGCAAAAAGCAATACGCTTGAGTGAAAAAGTACTCGGCTATCGTATTTTCAGTGATACTAATGACAAAATGAATCTCAATGTTCAGCAAATAAACGGAAAATTGTTGGTTGTCTCTCAATTCACCCTGGCCGCTGATACTCAAAAAGGTATGCGCCCAAGTTTCACAAAAGGTGCTCCACCCGATAAAGCTAATGAACTTTATCAATTTTTTGTTAGACAATGTCAGCAACAAATTGAGACACAAACTGGACAATTTGCCGCTGACATGCAGGTTTCTCTTATTAACGATGGACCCGTAACTTTTTGGCTACAAGTTTAAAAATTATTTTACTTTATTTAGCCATTCTAAAGATGTGTTATTATCAGTAAAACCTAGTTTACTCAGCTTATTTTCATAAAACTGTTTTACCTCGTCCCAACGGTAGTACGGATAATTATCGGTTTTCAATGGTAAATGCACTTCTCTTTCATTTAACATCACTTTGATTAATATGGGTTGATGGGGTTGATTGCTTTGGTAAAAAATCCATTGAATATTAGCGCCCATAGGAATAATTTTTTCTGCTTGCCAAACGAATGGATAATCCACGACTGAGTTAACAGCAGTATAAGTGCCTTCAAGTTCAAGCAATGTTGCTAATGGCGAAATAGTTTCAGCATGAGCAAACCGTAAATTAGCATCAATATTTTTATCAGTTATTGCCTTATCAGCTGTTTTTAACATATCCAACAATAATGGCGCAGCAATTTTAATCTGGATACCATTCGCATCAAACGCTGGACCAATTTGTAAAAAATTTTTAGAAGTGACTACCGTGTCAAACCATAATAACTGATTTTTAGTGAAATATAGGCTAAAATCAAGATGATTATCCGCTAAAATTTCAGGAGAAAATGATAATAACTCCTGGTAAAGTTGATAAACTGCAATGACAAAATCTGCTGTTTTAATTGAAGATTTTTCAGGTAAAGAAATCCCAATATTCAACTCATTACAAAAGCCTTGAGTAAATATCAAACTTGCAACATTTTGACTCATCTCTACTGTTTTAGTCGAATTTTCTAGCGATTTTAAGGCATTTTTAACACTTTTACTCTTTTTATATTCTTTATAAGTCGGAGAATATTCAAAAAAACGTAATAGTGTTTGTTGATCTTCTGGTTGTTGATAAATATTGATATCAGAATAGTTATTTTTAAATGTTTTAATAAAAATTTCTGCTGTTTCTTTAGCTCTTGGTGAGGTTGATGATATCACTTCGATTTTTTGTCCTTTAAAAACCGTTGGGTTATTGGCTAACATGCGTTGACTAATTAAACTAATATCTTTTCGACCAAGATCAGTAAGCTGACCATAATGATTTTTATTCAATGCTTTAATACGAATAATTTGCCTTAATAATGATTTTCCCATTTCGGTTAATTGATTATTTTTATCAGCCAAAATTAATACGTTATAAGCAATATCTTCATATTTAGGTTTACTAATATAACGTGAACCATGCCGACCAATATGATCAATATAAAATGCTTGATATCCATCTGGTGCAGGAGTCTGTTGTTTATCATACTGATACGCGGTCTTTGAACCTGATGTTATCATTTCTGCAAAACTTAATGGTGAAAACATCAGTAAACTGATGACTAAGATTAAAAATTGGATAAAAAAAGATTGTTTTATAAAAGACATAATGACTCCTACCTAATAATATAAGAGCAAAATAACAAGAGCGTGCTTTTAAAGCATTTTATACCATTAATCACATAATTTAACTGAAAATCATACAATTATTTTTAGAATACTCTTTCAATTTTTTAAAAAAAGATTATCTTATTAGCTACTTTTTATAACTCATTTAACTGCTTTAAAACATAATGAAATTATATGGCCTTTCTGGTATTAAAATAAGCTGTGCGTTTATATCTGCATGCATAAATACTCCTTACAACACAACTCGTTTTCTTAAAGATTTAATTGCCGGAATAACGGTTGGCATTATTGCTATCCCACTTGCTATGGCTTTAGCTATTGCAAGTGGTGTTGCCCCTCAACATGGCCTCTATACCGCAATTATAGCAGGCTTCGTGATAGCTCTCACTGGAGGATCACGTTTTAGTGTTTCCGGCCCAACTGCGGCGTTTGTGGTCATTCTATATCCTGTTTCCATACAATTTGGCTTATCAGGTCTATTAATTGCCACTCTACTTTCAGGCATTTTTTTAATATTGATGGGTGTAATTCGTTTAGGTCGATTAATCGAATACATTCCTCTACCAGTGGTGCTAGGTTTTACTTCTGGTATTGCAATAACCATCGCCACCATGCAGATAAAAGATTTTTTTGGCTTAACACTAGAACACATGCCAGAAAATTATGTTAATAAAGTTATTGAACTAGTTAAAGCTTTTCCAACCATTAATATCGCAGATACCTTTGTTGGCTTAGTTACACTGATTGTTTTAATCATGTGGCCAAAATTTCGAGTAAAAATATCTGGCCATTTACCGGCTTTAATTGCTGGCATACTAACCATGTTAGTATTCAATCAATTTGGCTATCAAATCGAAACAATCGGTTCACGATTCACTTATACATTAGCCGATAACACTGTTGGTCATGGTATTCCGCCTGTTTTACCAGAATTTATCTTACCATGGGAACATGCAAGTTTCACATGGGATTGGTCAACAATAACCGCTTTAATTCCAATCTCATTAACGATGGCTATGTTATGTGCGATTGAATCACTATTATGCGCAGTTGTATTAGATGAAATGACCCATACAAAACATCATTCAAATAGCGAACTGATTGGCCAAGGTTTAGGAAATATCATTGCGCCATTTTTTGGTGGCATTTCAGCAACAGCGGCTATTGCGCGTTCAGCGGCAAATGTCAAAGCGGGCGCAACATCGCCAATTGCCGCCGTATTGCATTCATTAATCGTATTATTGGCACTTATCTGTTTTGCCCCACTTTTATCATTTATTCCATTATCAGCTATGGCAGCATTATTATTAATTGTTGCATGGAATATGAGTGCCATTCAACGCGTTATCTACATTATTAAATGCGCGCCTAAAGACGATATCATGATCATGCTTATTTGCATGTCCCTTACCGTATTATTCGACATGGTAATCGCTATTACGCTTGGAATTGTATTAGCCTCAATCTTGTTTATGCGTCGTATTGCTAGTATGACTCGTTTGGTCGAATTGAATCAAAGCAATGAAAAGACGTTAGTGCTAAGAATTAATGGTCCATTATTCTTTGCGGCTGCTGAACGGACTTTTTTAGAGTTATACCAAAAAATCAATGGTTATCAACATATTGTTTTACAATGGGATGCGGTACCTATCCTAGATGCAGGAGGCTTAAATGCACTTATCCATTTTATTGATGAATTACCAGAGTCAGTTGATTTATCTATTTGCGAATTGCAATTCCAACCATTAAAAACCTTAGCTCGGGCGAGAATTGTACCTGTATCAAATAAATTAATGTTTTATTCAACTTTAGATGAAGCACTGAAAGATAAAATTTAATATCAAAATTGATTTTATTATATTGATTAAATATTATACTTAGTGAAAGTAAATCGTCCGAGTTTTCACTAAGTATTTTTTATCAGCTATGTACACTTCCCTTTTTCATATGAGTCAAGATTAACTCAGAAAGATGGTGTTCATTTAATACATTACATTAACAACAGGAAATAAATATGATAGCTAATGAAAACACTATTCAAAGTTTTAAACAAAAATCAAATTGGTTTATTATTATTGGTATAGTTTTAATTATTCTCGGTTGCTTGGCATTGGGGTACAAATTCATAGCCACCGTTTTTTCTGTTTATTTTATCGGTTCACTCCTTTTTATCGCAGGGATTATCCAAGTAATCCACTCTTTTAACATCAAAGGATTTGGCCAAACTGCTTTATGGGCAATCATGGGGATTTTATATATCTTCATTGGTGCTATGTCGTTTTTCCAACCAATTGCTGTCTCAAGTGCATTGACATTATTGATTTCTTTATTATTGACAATGAGTGGATTTACTCAAATTTTTGCAGCAATGAATAACCGCAACATACCTCGTTGGGGATGGATCATTTTTTCGGGAATTATTAACATTATTTTAGGTCTTATGCTAATAGCAGGCTGGCCATATGATAGTGTTTACGTATTAGGAATGTTTTTAGGTATAGATTTAGTTTTCCAAGGCTTTGCTTATTTTGCAATTGGTTTTGCACTAAAAAATCATAGATCTTAAATTTCATTTTATTGCTCACAAGTCATGTTGTGAGCAATAAGCCTCAACAGTTCAAAAATAAAACTTTCTAACCAAAAGCAACTATTTATAACTTTTATTGGTTTTCGCTTTGACTTCGCGCATTGACTGTAATATTCGATGGTAATTATCTAACCTTGATGGTGCAATCGCGCCTTGTGCAACAGCTTTCTGGAGTAAACATCCCGGTGTATCTAAGTGATTACAATCACGAAATTGGCAACCTCCTAAATAATCATCAAATTCAACAAAACCAGCAATAACTTGCTCTGGCTCTAAATGCCATAAACCAAACTCACGAATTCCTGGTGAATCAATAATATCCCCACCATTTGGTAAATGATAAAGCCGAGTTGAAGTTGTGGTATGTTGGCCAAGCCCAGATATTTCAGATACTTCACCGGTTAGCGTAGCTTGGTTGTGAGGCAATAGTAAATTGATGATACTGGATTTACCGACACCTGATTGACCAACTAAAATAGAAATTTTACCATCTAAAACCTTCTGTAAAGGTTCAATACCTTGTTGTGACTGACATGAAACAAATAAAACCTGATAACCAATTTTAGTGTAAATAAGAAACTGTTGCTCAATTTCTTGTTTTTTTTGCTCATCAAGTAAATCAATTTTATTCAATACGATAATAGGTTTAATTTTCGTCACCTCACAAGCGACTAAATACCGATCGATGATATTAAACGATAATTCAGGTAAAACGGCTGAAATAATAACAATTTGATCGACATTTGCTGCAACAGGCTTAACTCCATCATAAAAATCAGGCCGTACTAACTCGGAATGACGAGGATGAACTGCTTCAATAATACCATTAGTATTCGGTTCCAAACTCTCACGCCACAATACTTTATCCCCCGTCACTAATGACGGTAAAGTACGGCGAATACTACATCGATAAATAATCCCAGCATTATCTTCAACATCCGCTGATTTGCCAAACCTACTTACCACCACCCCATCACGAGGCGCAGAGAAATTTGATAGATTTTCATCCATCTTAGTTTCTAAACGTTGTTGATGCTTAGCGGCCATACGCCTTTTTTGATTTTTTGAAAGTTGATTTTTTGCCACGGTTGCTAATTTTTTTGGTCAAACAGTTTAGTACTTATGCTACACTACTCAGCATTAAAAAGAAAATTTATACCACAAATTATGACTACTCTATCAAATAATCTGATATGGATTGATCTGGAGATGACAGGCCTCAATCCAAATAGCGATCGCATTATCGAAATCGCAACTATTGTAACTGATTCTAATTTAAATATTCTCGCTGAAGGTCCAGTCATTGCCATTCATCAAACAGATGAACAACTTGCGCTTATGGATGATTGGAATCAAAAAACGCATGGCAAGTCAGGATTAATCGATCGTGTTCGTCAAAGTACGGTTACCGAACAACAAGCTGAACAACAAACTCTTGCGTTTTTAAAACAATGGGTTCCCGAAAACTGTTCACCAATCTGTGGTAATACGATTGGTCAAGACCGACGTTTTCTGTTCAATTATATGCCAAATCTAGAAAAGTATTTTCATTACCGTTATTTAGATGTCAGTACGATTAAAGAATTAGCCAGACGCTGGAAACCTGAAATATTAAAAGGTATCAGTAAACAGAGTTCTCACCAAGCGTTAGATGATATTCGCGACTCAATCGCTGAATTACTTTATTACCGACAACACTTTTTCAATCTAACTAATGAGTAATCATGAATATTTTATATACGATTTTACTTTATTTAATCCAACCGCTTGTCTGGTTTAGACTGCTTTGGCGCAGTCGCAAAGCACCAGATTATCGTAAGCGTTGGTTAGAACGCTATGGATTTTGTAAAAATAAAGTCAAATCAGGTGGAATTTTAGTTCACGCGGTATCTGTCGGCGAAACACTCGCTGCAATTCCATTGATAAAAACACTTCAAAAACAATATCCGCAGTTACCAATTACCGTTACAACAATGACACCTACTGGCTCTAAACAAGTTAAGACGCTACTAAAAGATAGCGTTAGCCATGTCTATTTACCTTATGATTTACCCTGTTCAATACATCGTTTTCTAAAAGCAGTTAAACCTAAATTAGTCATAATCATGGAAACCGAACTTTGGCCAAACTTAATTAGCCAATGCCATAACAAAAAAATCCCATTAATTATTGCTAATGCGCGATTATCTGAACGTTCAGCCAATAGGTATCACAAATTAGGAAAAGCGATTAGTAAACTATTAACTAAAATCAGCACAGTCGCCGCTCAAAACGAACAAGATGGAGAGCGATTTTTATCGTTAGGTTTGCCAAAAGAGCATTTAACCGTAACCGGTAGTATTAAATTTGATATTGAACTAACTGATAAACAAAGTCTTGCGCAATTAAAACAGCAATGGCAATTAAATCGACCAGTTCTTATAGCAGCGAGCACACATTCAGGTGAAGATGAAATCATTTTATCAGCATTTCAACGACTACTAAAAAATCACTCTAACTTATTACTTATCTTAGTTCCGCGTCATCCAGAACGTTTTAAAACTGTTGAAGAACTAATTTCCGACAATAAGTTAAATTATATCAAACGAAGCACGAAACAAATCCCAACTGAGCAGACGCAAGTGATTTTGGGCGACACCATGGGAGAACTATTAGAACTTTATGGTTTAGCTAATATCGCTTTTGTTGGCGGTAGCTTAATTGAACATGGTGGTCACAATCCATTAGAACCGGCACTACACCATATTCCAATTATCAGCGGTAAATACTTTTTTAACTTTAAAGTCATTTGTGAACAGTTAATTGAAGCTAATGGTATGTTGATATGTGACAGCACAGCTGATTCACTCTATTCAACGGTAAACAGCTTATTGAATGACGATAATCGTTGTCAGCAAATCGGCGAAAACGCATATCGAGTATTAAAAAGAAACCAAGGAGCACTAAATCGCCTACTTAAGGTTATCCATCACTATCTTGAACCATATAAGGATAACCGATGAAAAACAAACAGGGAGTATTAATTGTTAATTTAGGTACGCCAAGTGCTGCAACGCCAGAGGCAATACGCTCTTACTTAACGGAGTTTTTACTCGATCGTCATGTTGTCGATCTTCCTGCTTTTATTTGGTATCCAATACTAAAATACCTAGTATTACCTAAACGCGTTCCCTACATCATTAACCATTATCAAAAAATATGGATAAATGAGGAATCACCATTACTCCATTACAGTAAACGCTTGATGAATCAATTACAACAAGCATTACCGGATATACAATGCGAATTAGCCATGACCTATGGTGAACCGAGCTTACAATCCGCACTAAATAATTTAAAATCATGTGAGAAAATAACACTATTACCGTTATTTCCACAATATTCTACAACTACAACTCAGGCGGTATTAGATAAAGTTAAGCAACTTATTCGTGATTGTGCGTTCAAGATTAACTATATTCGTGATTATGCAGATGACGAAAGTTATATCGATGCGCTTTATTCACAAGTGCAACAAGCTTTTTCAACGCAAGGACAACCTGATGTATTGCTTCTTTCCTATCATGGCATACCTCAACGCTATATTGATAAACGGCAAGATGACTATGTGCAAAGATGCCAGTTAACAACCCAGTTATTGATAAAAAAATGCCAAGATAATGGAATCGACTTACCAATCAAAATGGCTTATCAATCAAAATTTGGTAAAGGGAAATGGGTTGAACCAAACACCAGCGATATATTAGAAAACCTAGCTAAAACCGAGACTGAACATGTTCATGTTATCTGCCCTGGTTTTTCGGCGGATTGCATTGAAACACTTTATGAAATTGATGAGCAAAACCGAGAAATATTTTTAAATGCGGGCGGTAAACAGTTTTATTACATTCCAGCCTTAAACGATACGCTATTACAGGTGGAATTAATCAAAAATATACTTCAAAAACCCCGTTCCTCAACTTTTTTTGATTAATTAAAACTTATTTTAACGATAACTCGCTATCCCAAATATTATCTACTGACCATAAATTGATTACGATTAAAGCTAAATAACCAACTAATTTAACCTAAATGATAACCTGTGTTAGGATGATAGTTAAAAATTATCTGCGCTCAAAGGAGAATTATCGATGAAAATAATCATCATTGGCGCTCAAGCAGCTGGAGCAAGTGCTGCTGCAAAAGCCAAAAGAAGGGAACCCAATGCGACAATCTGTATCTATGAAAAATCAGATATAGTTTCATTTGGAGCTTGTGGATTACCTTATTTTATTGGCAATCATTTTGGCGATGAAAATGAAATGATATCCAGAACGCCAGAACAATTTGCTAAAGATGGCATTGAAATCAAAACATTACATGAAGTTATCGCTATTGATCCTAATTTAAAAAAAGTCACCGTCAAAGATATCAAAAACAATAATTGCTTTGACGATGATTATGACAAGTTACTCATTTCCGTTGGGGCGATACCAATAATTCCACCTTTAGAAAATAGACAACTGGAAAATATTTTCACTTTACGCGATATGTATGATGGTCTAGCAATAAAAAAAGCCTTAAACCAAAATACCAATGTCGTGGTCATTGGTGCTGGCTATATCGGGCTAGAAATAACCGAATCGTTAGTAAAATTGAATAAAAACGTAAAATTAATTCAATTAGATGATAGAGTTTTGACCGATGCCTTCGATCCAGAACTTACTGAGATAATTGAAGAAAATCTAAAACAACATTGTGATTTACATCTACAAGAGCAAGTACAAGGTTTTGAAGGTGAACAAAAAGTTACTCATGTTATCACCGATAAAGCTAAATATCCCGCCGACATTGTCATTATTGCCACAGGAGTAAAGCCTAATAGCGAAGTTTATAAACACCTCAATATTGAAACTCTTAGTAATGGTGCAATTGTCGCTGATAATTATGGACAAACTAACATAGCTGATATTTATGCTGCAGGCGACTGTGTCGCGCTTCATCATCGCGTTAGCCAATCAATGACTTATATTCCATTAGCGACCGGAGCGAACAAATTAGGTAAAATTGTTGGAGACAATTTAGCAGGCGGTAACAATCAATTCCCAGGAACCCTTGGGACATCAGCATTAAGAGTATTTGATATTGAAGCCGGTCGAACAGGATTAACCGAACAACAAGCTATTAAAGCTGGTATCCCATACAAAACAGTAGTAGTTAAAGATAAAAATCATAGTAACTATGTTGAAGGGCAAACTAGCGTCACGGCTAAACTTATTTATCACGCCGAAACTCGTATTTTATTAGGTGGACAGATTGCTGGGGGCAGTGGTGCTGTATTAAGAACGAATAGTTTAGCCACCGCTATTTGGGCTAATATGAAAATTGATGAATTAGCCATGATGGATTTTTTATATGCACCACCTTTTTCAAGACCATGGGATATTTTAAATATCGCTGGGGGCATTGCTAAATAGTATTGAAATATTTCAAATATTTGCAAAATTATTAAAATTCAAAATATGTGGTTTGGTTTTAATCCAAACCATAAAAGATTATTAAAAATTAATTCAATTTTATCCAAAAGCTGGGGGTAAACATGTCAGATGCCATTTTTCAGGGCACTTTTTTCGAAAAGTTCTTATCCATCACCCATTATCAAACTTTAATCGGGATTGGTTTATTACTGCTTTGCTTTTTTGCCGTCATGCGACCGATGCAAACCAAAAAAGTTAATTTTTCCATTAGAATGTTAGTCGGATTGGTGCTTGGTGCTGTTATTGGTTTAGGTATTCAAGCTGCAGCCGGTTTTCCAGAAAGTTCAACTGTTTGGATGCAAGAAACAGCAACATGGTATGGTTTGTTTGGTCGTGCCTTTATTGCCTTCATACGCATGTTAGTGATTCCATTAATTTTTGTCTCAATTGTAAAAGTGATTATTGATTTTTCTGGTAAAGACAATTTGCCGAAAATAGCATTCAGAGGAATTTTTTGGTTACTATTCACTACAGCCATCGCTTGTATTGTCGGTATTATTTTAGCAAATTTATTATCATTAGGTGAGTTGAGTTCAGCATCAGCCAAAACGGCTACCGCCAAACAATATACCAATATTATTGACACTTTCGTGAATCTTATTCCAAGTAATATTATCGGCTCTATGGTAAAAGAGAATATTGTAGGCTTAGTTATCTTTTCAGCATTGATGGGACTTGCCGCAAACCGAATGGAAAAAAAGAATCCACAACCTATTGCTCTTTTTAAAACCTTTATTGAAGCGCTTTATAAAATTATCATGTCAATTGCCATGACGGTTATTAAATATATGCCTTATGCGGTGATTGCTTTACTTGCTCGTACTATTATTTCAAACGGTATCCCAGCAATTATTGATGTATCAAGCTTTGTATTAGCGATTTACCTTGCAACCATAATAATGCTTGTTGTGCATATTGTGATTGTCATGCTTCATGGAATTTCACCTATCGTATTTATCAAAAAAGCACTTGGCACATGGTTACTTGCTTTCACTAGCCGCTCATCTGTTGGTACATTACCGATGACGATCTCAACATTGACCGTCAGAATGGGCGTCAATACAGGTACAGCGAATCTAGTTGGCTCACTCGGAAGTACAATGGGAATGAATGGCTGCGCTGGCTTTTTCCCAGCCTTACTTGCGGTTATGGTTGCTCATATGGTGGGTATTAATACTGATATTCAATTCTATATAATGCTAGTCATTGTGGTAGTTATCGGATCAATTGGTATCGCTGGTATTCCAGGCACTGCAACAGTTGCAGCAACTGTCGTACTTTCAGGCATGGGTATGGCTGAATACTTCCCATTAATTGGTATGGTGTTAGCCGTCGATCCAATCATTGATATGGCTAGAACGTTAGCTAATGTTTCTGGATCAATGACCGCTGCAATAGCAACCGATCATGAAGTCGGATTAATGAATATGGATATTTATAATGATCCTAATGTGACTTTGGATAATGAACAGTCTGAAGTTTAACAATAAAGATAATTTTCAGTTTAATTTAATTAACAAAAAGACGCCAATTGGCGTCTTTTTATATCAGCGGAAAAACAAAATTAAATGGTTTTTAACCATGCTTTAACATCATCACCTAAACTTTTGTGACGCATTGCGTATTGTACAAAAGTTTGTACATAACCCAATTTATTACCACAATCGTGGCTTCGGCCTTTAATACAGTATGCATCCACTCGATCTTCATCAAGTAACATCGCAATTGCATCAGTCAATTGAATTTCACCTCCAGCACCTAAAGGCGTTTTAGCTAAAAGTGGCCAAATTTTTTCAGATAAAACGTAACGCCCAACAACTGATTGGTTAGATGGAGCTTCTTCTATTGACGGTTTTTCAACTACACTATACATTTGCGCTATATTACCAGCTGATAACTCTTCACCACGGCAATCAACAATACCATAAGATGAAACAAGATCTTTTGGTACAGGTTCGACCATGATTTGGCTATGTTTAGTGTTATGATAATTATTAATCATCGCCGCTAAATTATCTTGAGCAAGATCACTATCATACTCGTCAATAATCACATCCGGTAATACTACAGCAAAAGGCTCATCACCAACCAAAGGATAAGCACAAAGCACAGCATGACCAAGTCCTTTTGCTAACCCCTGGCGAACACTAGTAATCGTCACGTTTTTTGGCAGAATCCCTTGTACTTCTTGCAAAAGTTGACGTTTAACTCGGGCCTCAAGCATAGCTTCAAGCTCAAAACTGGTGTCAAAGTGATTTTCTATAGAATTTTTAGACGAGTGCGTTACAAAAATAATTTCAGTTATCCCTGCCGCAATACACTCTTTGACAACATACTGAATAAGTGGTTTATCAACCACAGGTAACATCTCTTTAGGAATCGCTTTGGTTGCAGGTAACATTCTTGTGCCAAGACCAGCAACAGGAATAACTGCTTTTTTAACTTTTCCTTTAACAGATGATTCAAAATTTAATGGCATTTTAATTCCTTAAAATAATAAAATGATAAATTAATTAATTATATTGTTATGACTTTTACATTGTCCTTCAACAAAGGTATTTACAACTCGCTCTGATCTTAATATATAAGCAGCCCAAATACCGCTCCAAATGAGTTGTTTTACTGTTTTAGCTATCTCTCTTGATTCGATCGGAAGTTTAGTATAATGATAACAAAGATATTGGTCCAAAAGAAGAAATGAACATGAAGTGACTAGATAACCTAGCATATAATAAGGAAATTTATAGTTTTTAGTAAAAAAAAGATAAAGCAAATAAATAGCAAAAAGAATTAAAATTGCGTTTAGACCTATTTCTACAAATAAAATCCAACTAATATTAGGAATATATTGGTCAGAAACTTGATTAATAAAATCACTCCCATGGAACTTCAAAGTCATTACAATAAAGCCAATAGTGAATAGATTTAGTACAAGCGTAAATACGATGAATATTGCAACAACTATAAGCCAGCCACCTAATCCTTTAAGTTTTGGATTATCCGTCATATAAAGATCCTTAATTAATAATAGATAAATCATTAAATTTAATTAATGACGAATTATCACTGTCTTTAGCTAAAGAATCAATGGAAATATAAACAATTTGACACGTTTCTAACACAGCTTCTTTAACAACAAACTTTGCTTTACGATCGCGTTCCTCTTTCTGTTTGGCGCTAATGTAAAGATCATCATAACCATCATCATACATTGATGCTCTTTCAAATATATTAGTACTACGCCAAAAAGTCTCTTTTGGATAATCTCGCTCAAAAGTTTGACCTGTTAATTTGCCTTTTAAGCCAGCATAACTCATGGGTAAGTGTCGACTAGCTCGACTTTGTGAAAGATAAATATGGGGATATTGTGTAAGATTGGATTCAAGTTGGTTTAACTTAAATTCAACACCAGAACGATTTGGATACTGGCAATTATCCATGATTAAAGGTGCAGTTCGAAAGTTCAACGAACCACACCCTACAAGTAAAAATGCTAAAATAAATAGTCGATACATATGGTTTTGTTTGCTTTTAAGAAGCTATAAGCAAACCCATTTATTATTTACAATTTTTCACTAACATCTTCGGCAGTATTGGTAATAGCTTTACCGCCAGATTGCACGTCTTTACCTACACCTTTAACCGTGTTACAACCTACTACAAGTGTTGTCATCGCGATACTTACCAATAAAATAAATACTTTACGTAACATGTGATTCTCCTCTAGTTAGTCACATTATGATTTGATTGTGGCAAATGCTTCTGCTACACGATGTATATTATGGTGATTTAAACCCGCCACACACATTCTTCCACTGCCCACCAAATAAACAGCGAAATCATCTTTTAGTTGTGCGACTTGCTCTTTAGAAAAACCGGTATAACTAAACATACCTCTTTGTTTAAGTAGGTAGTCAAAATTCTGTTTAGGCGCTGCTGTTTTTAATAAATCGACTAATGTTGAGCGCATGCTAACAATACGATTACGCATTGATTCGACTTCTGTAAACCATAAAGCTTTAAGTTCAGCATTATTTAATACGTATGATACAAGTTGTGCACCGTAAGCGGCAGGACTAGAATAATTTCGACGAACCGTTGCTTGTAATTGACCAAACACTCGATTAGCCACTTGGTTATTATCACATAAAACGGATAAACCGCCCACTCGCTCACCATAAAGTGAAAAAGTTTTAGAAAACGAATTGCTGATAAACCCACACAATCCTCGCTCAGCCACTTTTTTTATTGCATAACTATCACTTTCGATACTTTCGCCAAAACCTTGGTAAGCGATATCCATAAATGGAATGAGATCTCGGTTTTGTAAAACATCAATCACTTTGTCCCATTGTTGGTTTGTTAATTCTGCACCAGTTGGGTTATGGCAGCAAGGATGCAATAACACAATACTTTTAGCGGGTAAAGTATTAAGTGTTTCAAGCATCGCATCAAAATTCACGCCACAAGTCTGAGGATCAAAATAAGGGTATTTATTTACCTTAAATCCTGCGCCATTAAAAATGGCAATATGATTCTCCCAAGTTGGATCACTAACCCAAACTTGAGAATCAGGAAAATAACGATATAAAAAGTCAGCACCGACTTTCAGCGCACCTGATCCCCCTAATGTTTGAACAGTGGCTATCCGCTTTGTTTGAAAAGCAGGATTATCTTCACCAAAAAGCAATGATTGGATTGCCTGACAATAACTCGGTAAGCCACTCATCGGCAAATAAAGTTGTGCACCTTGTTGATGATGATAAATATAGTCACGAGCCGTTTTAATACACGATAATTGAGGAACCACACTATTTTCATCATAATAATAACCAATACTCAAATTGGTCTTGTTTTCGCGCTTATCATTATTGAATTCAGCGACTAATGATAATATTGGATCCCCTGCGTACGACTCTACTTTTTCAAACATTTTCCCAACCTAATTAAATCAGTAAATATCAATAGATAATTGTAGATTATTGCACCAACTTAATTGGCAATCAATCACTAAATAATAGTTTAAATATAAATAATTTTAGGATAATAAAATAGACCGTTTAAAAGACTGATTTGGATATAAAACGTTAGAATAGATGGTCAAAAAAGGGATTTTAAATAAAAAAAACCTCAAAAACCCCGTTCCTCAACTTTTTTTACTTCATTAGCACCTTTCGGTGCTAACAATTATAAGTCGATTATTTAACCGCAATAACTTCTATTTCAACTTTCGCATCTTTAGGAATGCGAGCAACTTGCACACAAGAACGAGCAGGGAATGTTGCCTGATTCTCTGTAAAAAATGCCTCATAGACACTATTCACATCCGCAAAATCATTCATATCGGCTAAAAAAATCGTCGTTTTAACGATATTTTTAACTTGATATCCTGCCTCAGTAACAATTGCTTTTACATTCGCTAAACTTTGTTTAGCTTGCTCTTTGACACAACTTGGCATCTCACCTGTAGCTGGATTAATTGGAATTTGACCTGATGCAAATAACATGTTGCCCAAATCAACACCTTGAACATAAGGACCTATTGCTGCTGGTGCTTTGTTGGTATTAACAACTTTTACCATATATGATTTCTCCTTTCATCTTGTTATGCATCTCATTTCAACAGGAACCAAATTTGGTGTCAAGTCATGGTAAATTTATGATCATGGGACTTCTGCCAATTTTCTGATATGATAGTTGAAAATTTTTTCATTTGTTGAGAGTTAGCATGTTTGAGAATTTAACTGACCGTTTATCACAGACATTTCGCAATATTAGTGGGCGTGGACGCTTATCTGAAGATAATATCAAAGATGCCCTACGTGATGTCCGTATGGCATTACTTGAGGCTGATGTTGCCCTACCTGTGGTACGAGAATTTATTAACCAAGTTAAACAAAAAGCTGTTGGTTTAGATGTTAATAAAAGCCTAACACCAGGCCAAGAATTCATCAAAATCGTTCAAGCAGAACTTACTACAGCTATGGGTGAAGTTAATAGTTCACTTAACTTAGCCACCCAGCCTCCAGCCGTCATTCTCATGGCAGGTTTGCAAGGTGCGGGTAAAACTACCAGCGTCGCAAAACTAGCAAAATTTTTAAAAGAAAAACAGAAAAAGAAAGTGTTAGTTGTCTCTGCCGACGTTTATCGCCCTGCGGCAATAAAACAGTTAGAAACACTAGCTAAAGCAATTGATGTGGAGTTCTTCCCGTCAGATATCAATCAAAAACCTATTGATATTGTTAACAAAGCAATTTCACATGCTAAATTACAATTTTTTGATGTCCTTATTGTCGATACCGCTGGTCGATTACATGTCGATAGCGAGATGATGGATGAAATCAAAGCACTGCATGATGCAATCAATCCAATTGAAACGTTATTTGTGGTCGATGCCATGACCGGGCAAGATGCTGCTAATACGGCAAAAGCATTTAATGACGCATTACCTTTGACCGGGGTTATTTTAACTAAGGTGGATGGTGATGCTCGTGGCGGTGCGGCGTTATCGATTCGTCATATTACCGGTAAACCAATCAAATTCTTAGGGATGGGTGAAAAGACGGATGCATTAGAACCTTTTTATCCTGACCGTATCGCTTCACGTATTTTAGGGATGGGTGATGTACTCTCTTTAATTGAAGAGTTACAGAGTAATGTTGATCGTGAAAAGGCGGAGAAAATCGCTAAAAAACTCAAAAAAGGCGATAAGTTTGATTTTAATGACTTCCAAGATCAACTTCGACAAATGCGTAATATGGGTGGAATGGGCGCTATGCTGGCTAAACTACCTGGCGTTGGTCAACTTCCTGATCATATCAAAGCACAGATGGATGATAAAATCACCATCAAGATGGAAGCCATAATTGGTTCGATGACATTAAAAGAACGAGCTAATCCCGAAATCATCAAAGGCTCACGCAAACGCCGTATTGCTAATGGTTCTGGAACCCAAGTGCAAGATGTTAACAAGCTGCTTAAGCAGTTTGAAGATATGCAAAAAATGATGAAAAAGATGAAAGGTGGTGGCATGATGAAGATGATGCGCCAAATGAAAGGTCTAATGGGTGGAGGCATGGGCTTCCCACCTAGATAACATTTTACTTCGCTTTTCTTTCAATAAAATACTATCGTGCAAAGTTACACGATAGTATTTCAATAAACTCAATTTTCTCGATTTAGCGCTTTAATTTTAGTTGGACGCTGCATAGTTAATACAGTACCAATCGATGAAACTATAATAAATAAAATAGCAATCCATTGATAATGAGTTAACTGTTCGTGTAAAACAATTAATCCAGAAAACGCAGCAAATACAGGTGACAAGCTCATCAAAGTACTAAAAGTTTGTGCGGGTAATCGTGGCAAAGCGATCATATCCAGGCCATATGGAATAGCAGACGCCAATAATGAAACGACAAAAACGAGAGGCAACAGATCCATCGAAAACATGGTGCTACCACTGTGCCATACACCAATAGGAAAGAGTAATATTGAGGCAATAATCGAACCTACCGCAACACTTGAGGCACCATAAATTTCACCCGCTTTTCGCCCAAAAACAATATAACCGGCCCAACAGCTTCCTGCACATAAAGCTAGTAATATACCGATAGGATCCAAATCGTTAGAAGCCTGATGAATAGGAAGCAACATCACCAATCCAATGATCGCAATAGCTAACCAAACAAAATCAGTTAATCGGCGCCCAGAAAACATCGCAACCATAATTGGTCCAGTTAACTCTATTGCCACAGCAATTCCTATTGGGATTCGAGATATGGCATTATAAAAAGCCAAATTCATACATCCCATAGCGACACCATACAGAATAATATATTTAATGGCTGACTTAGTAATAGTTTTACGCCAAGGTTTAAAGATTATTACCAATAAAATCGCTGAGAAAAACAACCGCCATGCTGTCATCGCCTCAGGCCCTAGTACAGGAAACAAGTATTTAGCAAATGAAGCACTTGCTTGCACTGATATCATCGAAATAAAAATTAAAAAAACAGGCCAAGATCTTTTGAGCATAATGACTACCTAGATTAAAGTAATTGCATATTAAGGGAAGCAATTTGTTTACATAGCAACGTAAAATCAATTTAAGATTATTACGATATTTCGCTAAAAGCTTTATTATTAAACGAATCGTATAAATAATATTTTTTCAATATCACATCACGTTTAGTTATCCCTTTTTACTGATAGTAAAGCCAGATCTTGTAGCGCTTTTTTATAAGGGGAATCAGGTAAGATTGAAATAACATTGAATGCTTTATTGGCCTCTTGTTGAGCCGTTTTTAAAGTAAATTCAAGAGATCCACACGACTGCATAACTTTTAAAATATGATCTAATAAATGCCTGCCATTACCTTGCTCGATAGCTTGACGGATTAACGTCGCATCTTCTGAATTAGCATGATGCATTGCATGCAATAATGGTAAGGTTGGTTTACCTTCATTGAGATCATCACCCAAATTTTTACCTAATTTTTGATTACTATCCGCACTATAATCTAATAAGTCATCAATAATTTGAAAGGCGGTACCCAAGTATTTTCCATACTCTTGCAGTGCAAATTCTTGCTCTGGTGTTGCTCCTGCTAATACTGCTGCTGAATGCGATGTTGCTTCAAACAGTCTTGCTGTTTTGCGATAAATAACTTGTAGGTATTGCTCTTTAGTAATATCAGGATCATTGCAATTTATCAGCTGTTGAACTTCACCTTCAGCAATAATATTTGTTGCTTCTGACATTATCTTCAATACTTTGAATGATTCTGTGCGTACCATCATTTGGAAAGATCTTGTGTAAATATAATCACCAACTAAGACACTTGCCGCATTACCAAATAGCGCATTAGCGGTTGATTTACCTCGCCGTAAATCAGATTCATCAACAACATCATCATGCAATAAAGTTGCAGTGTGAATAAATTCGATAAAAGCTGCGGTAATAATATGTTTATCACCCTGATAATTAAGCGCTTTAGCTATTAACAAGGCAATAACTGGGCGAATCCGTTTTCCACCACTACTAATGATGTAATTCCCTAATTGATTAATTAGTACAACATCGGAACTAAGTTCTGCTTGTATTGCTTCATTAACTTTAACTAAATCATCTTGCACTAGATCGAGTATTTGTTTTATCGATGGATTATTCATCAGTCTAACCACTACAAATGGGAGATATTTATTTACTATTATCTGATAAATATTTTTATGCAACAAGTACTGCTAAATCATATTTAAAAAAATACTACAAATGATAAGCATTTTCATTTAGAATACACACCTTAAATGAACATTAATTACTGTTATGAAGATCAACTTTGATATAGATATCAACAACGAAAAAGAGCCGCAATCACCTGCTTCTAATAAGCAAAAGGATGCCTATATATATACATCGATCTCTGTAATATCACATTTATTTTTATTTGGATTATTGTTCAGCTCTGCTCTATTTGCAAATAATATCGTTGTTGATGAAGGTGATAATTCAATTAAAGCTGTCATGATTGACCTTACTCAGTTAGCAGCTCCGGAACAATCATTGGTTGAAGAAACACCTGAAATCAAAGGTGCTGAAAACAGTGAAATCATTGACAATAAACCAATTGAAGAACCAGTCGTAGAGCCAGAAGTCGTTGAAGAAAAGATTCCGGAACCTACACCTGAAATAGAACAAAAAAAACCAGCAACAGAGCCAGATAAACCAGTTATTGTTAAACCTAAACCAAATAAGAAAAAACCACCGACACAAAAATCATCTCGTCAACAAGTTAGACAAGATGTGATAAGTGATAATATAGCAAATACTTCAGTAGCTCCTAAAGTATCTGATAATCGACAATATTCTGGTAATCCCTCTCCAATTAGTCGTAATCGACCAGAATATCCTCGAAGAGCACTAGATATGCGCTTAGAAGGTTATGTTGTTGCTATGTTTGATGTAACTAGTGAGGGTCGCGTTGAAAATATTAGGATTATTGAAGCCCAACCTAATAATATTTTTAATCGCTCGGTTATCTCTGCAATGAAAATGTGGAAATATAAGCCGATTGCTGGAAAAGATCTCAAAATAAAAATTGTTTTCAATCGTGATAGTTCAATTAGCTTAGGAAGCAATTAATCACTCATTCCTCAATCAATAACCATTATTAAATAAAAAACTGTAAAAGCACTAATTTTATAATTCAATTAGTGCTTAGTTGATAAATAGTTTATCTATTCTTTTGCATTAAAAGTTCAATTTCCTGCGGTTGTTTAGGTACCGTTGAGGTTAAAATTTCGTTGCCAGCTTCGGTAACCAAAATATTATCTTCGATACGAATCCCAATACCTTTATAACATTCTGGCACATCAGCATCTTTATTAATATAAAGTCCAGGCTCAACGGTTAAGACCATACCCGGAGCGAGTATGCGATCACGATCACTGCCAACATCATGCACATCAATACCTAACCAGTGACCTAATCCATGCATATAGAATGCTAAATAAGCTTTGTTTGTAATCAATGTTTCAACATCACCTTGCATAATTCCAAGCTTAACTAATCCTTCAACCATAATCCGAATAATTTTTTGATTAACTAATGATATTGAGGTGCCTGGTTTCAATAATTTGATAGCTGTACATTGCGCAGTTAACACAATGTTATATATTTCGAGTTGTGCTTGACTAAATTTACCATTAATCGGAAATGTTCGAGTAATATCACCTGCATAATAATGATATTCACAACCTGCATCAATTAAGACTAAATCGCCATCTTTGAGCGTGTCGCTATTATTTTCATAATGCAATATACAACCATTATTACCTCCGCCAACAATAGTATTATATGACGGCCATCGAGCGCCATGCCATGCAAACTCATGTAATATTTCAGCTTCTAATTGATATTCATACCAATTAGCCTGGCATTTTTGCATTGCCCGAATATGTGCTTGAGCACTGATTTCGCACGCTTTACGTAAAAGAGCCATTTCATATTCAGACTTAAACATTCGCATTTCATGAACAATTGGTCGCCAATCAATAACTGTACTCGGCGCAGAAAGTTTGAATCGAGCACCTTGCCGTAATGTATTGATTGCTTTCTTAATTATCTCGTCAGCATAATCATATAGTTGGTCTGCATAATAAATTGCTTTTTTTCCATTTATTAAATTTGGTAAAACACTCTCTATATCATCGAAAAGATAAGCCTCATCGACTAAAATCTTTGTTAATGCCTCTTGCTGGCCTAAGCGGTAGCCAGTCCATGTTTCGGCTAAAGGATCTTTCTTGCGATTAAATAAAATATATCGTCCTTGACCGTCTTGTTGTTTAATTATTGCCAAAAGCGCTTCTGGCTCTGCAAAAAAAGTAAAATACCAAAAGTCACTATCTTGTCTATAAGGATAGTGGGTATCATTACTTCGTTTAACTTCTGGCGAAGCAAAAAATAAGGCAATGCTATTTGGCTCCATCTGAGCCAATAATTTATTTCGCCGATCTAGCAGTTCTGTCTTGGTCTGAATATCTATCATAGCGTTTACCTTGATAATCAGTAATCTTGAATATTAGTGAAGTGTTGGTGTGATATCGGGTTCATTAAATTCATCAAAACATAACATCGCCGTAATGCGAACGTACTCTTTGATCTCTTCAAATGCAAAGCCCAGTTCTTGCTGATCTTCATCTTCATCATAACCGAGTTTAGCTATTTGTCTTAGATCATATATTGCTTCACCCACATCACCTTTAACTCGATTAAGTTTTGGTTGAACTAAACCAATACCCAATAAAAAATGATTTACCCATCCCACTAAATCGTCAATTTGCGTAAACAAATCTTGCTCACCAAGTAGAAGTTGGAACTCAAAATCTTCATCAATAAATTGTTGTTTAGTTGTATGATATAATTCTTCCACTTCCTTATTTAAAGGTTCAGCTATTTTTTGCCCATCATTCAACATGTCTTGAACTAACACTCTCCAACTTTCGTCATGATTTCCTCCAGCTAATAAGCCAGATAAGAATCCATGTAACTCGGCTGCAGTTATGCCAACTTTATTTTGGATAAGTTGACGATTAAGCTCGTCATAAATCTTGGTATTAGTCATTAACTCCACCTTATTAGTTTATAATAATAGTGAAAATACATCCCTCTGCACTTTCACTCATTATTAGTATATAATTTGTGCCTAGCTGTAAATAATAAACAGGTTATTGTGCTTTATAAAGGAATTATTTTGAACATTTTTAGATTAATTTTAACATCACTGTATATAGTTATATCGTTAACTGCTTGTAGTTCATGGCTGAAAAATAAAGGTGTGATTGTTCTTGATGTACAGAATAATACCTATATAACCAGCCAAGACTTACCTAAAGATTATCAGTTAGGCAATGGAGAACAAGAACTTGATAAGTTTGAAGCTTTCTGCCGAGACGAGATCCGTGCCTCACAACTAGATGGTAGTGAAGAGATGGTATTTGAAAATATCAAACGAGGAATTCACGGTCAGGTTGAATTTAAAAAATGTAGTGATAGAGTCACTCGAATTTACCGATATTAATAAATATTTCAGCTTACTTTGTAAAGTATCGCTAATAAGATTGACTAATTGTCACATATCCGTGAAATCTTACTAGCCTTTCAAGCTGTTTTTATTTATATTGTCGCATGAACAAATATATTTTTGGGAGTAAAATAATTATGTACAAGCAAGATGTAACCATTACTGCATCGAACGGTCTTCACACCCGCCCTGCTGCACAATTTGTAAAGGAAGCTAAAAACTTCAATTCAGAAATTACTGTCACATCAAATGGAAAAAGTGCAAGTGCTAAAAGCTTATTCAAATTACAAACATTAGGCTTAACTCAAGGTACAACTATTACTATTTCAGCCGAAGGTGAAGATGAAAAAGAAGCAGTAACTCATTTAGTAAAATTAATTCCTGAATTGGAATAATACTCCCATGTTAGCGTTGAACGGTTTTAATATTAGATAAGGATTAAATGTTATGGTATCAGGTATACTTGTTTCCCCAGGTATCGCTTTTGCAAAAGCGCTATTATTAAAAGAAGAACCTATTGTTATAAATAATAGGCAAATTCTTGATAACAAAATTGACGCTGAAATTGATCGTTTTAAAGAAGCACGTGAAAAATCAAGCGAACAATTACATGCGATCATGGAACGAGCTAAAACCACTTTAGGTGAGGATAAAGCTGCTATTTTTGAAGGTCATATCATGCTTCTTGAAGATGAAGATCTTGAACAAGAAGTTATTTCACGCATCAAAAGTAAACACTCAAGTGCTGACGCAGCTGTCCAATCTGTATTTGAAACCCAAGCAAAAGAGTTAGAAAATCTAGATGATGAATATCTAAAAGAACGTGCTGCCGATATCCGTGATATTGGTAAACGACTGCTAAAAAATATTTTAGGCATCGAAATTGTTGATCTAAGTGCTATTAGCCAACCTTGTATTTTAGTTGCGACTGATTTAACACCGTCTGAAACTGCTCAATTAAATTTAGATATGGTGTTAGGTTTCATCACTGATGCGGGAGGGCGCACTTCACATACATCAATCATGGCCCGTTCATTAGAAATTCCAGCAATCGTGGGTACATCTAATGCAACACAAGAAATCAAACAAGGTGATTTTGTTATTTTAGATGCAATCAACAATGCTATCTACATTAATCCAAATCATGCAACTCAAGAAAAACTAAAACAAGTACAAACAAAATATCTTGCTGATAAAGAAGAGTTAGCAAAATTAAAAGATCTGCCGGCTGTTACACTTGATGGTCATCAAGTTGAAATTTGTGCAAATATTGGTACTGTTCGTGATATTGCTGGTGCAGATCGTAATGGTTATGAAGGTGTTGGGCTTTATCGTACAGAATTCTTATTCATGGATCGTGAAGCTTATCCTAATGAAGATGAACAATTCAAAGCATATAAAGAAGTTGCTGAATCAACTAATGGCCTATCAGTTATTGTTCGTACAATGGATATCGGTGGTGACAAAGATGTACCATATATGCATTTACCAAAAGAAGAAAATCCATTCTTAGGTTGGCGTGCAATTCGTATCTGTTTAGATCGTAAAGAAATACTACATGCGCAGTTACGAGCTATCTTACGTGCTTCTGCATTTGGTAAATTGCGTATTATGTTCCCAATGATTATTTCGGTAGAAGAAATTCGTATTCTAAAATCTGAAATTAATATCCTTAAAGAACAATTAACATCTGAAGGTAAAGCATTCGATAAAAGCATTGAAATTGGTGTGATGATCGAAACACCAGCTGCAGCGGTTATTGCTAGACATTTAGCTAAAGAAGTTGATTTCTTTAGTATTGGAACTAACGATTTAACCCAATATACACTTGCTGTTGACCGTGGTAATGAGCTTATTTCACATCTTTATAATCCACTTTCACCATCAGTATTAACATTGATTAAAAATGTAATTGATGCTTCTCACAAAGAAGGAAAATGGACAGGAATGTGTGGAGAGCTTGCTGGTGATGAAAGAGCAACAATTTTATTACTAGGTATGGGGCTTGATGAGTTCAGTATGAGTGCGGTATCAATTCCTAAAATCAAAAAATTAATTCGTAATACTAATTATGAAGAAGCGAAGAAATTTGCTGATACTGTTCTTGAAAAAGCAACAGCTAAAGAAATAACCGATTTAATTGAAAAATATACTGCTGAAAAGCAAATTTGTTAGGAGGCAATGATGGGTTTATTCGATAAAATAAAGCAATTTGTATCTGATGATAACAAAAACAGCATCGAAATTATTGCACCTCTTAGTGGTGAAATCGTTAAGATCGAAGATGTGCCAGATGTAGTTTTTGCAGAAAAAATCGTTGGTGATGGTGTTGCTATAAAACCTTCTGGTAATAAAATTGTAGCACCATTAAATGGTAAAATTGGTAAAATTTTTGAAACCAATCATGCATTTGCTATTGAATCAGATGAAGGTATCGAACTTTTTGTTCATTTCGGTATAGATACGGTGGAATTAAAAGGTGAAGGTTTTACACGAGTTGCCGAAGAAGGACAACAAGTTAAAATTGGAGATACTATCATCGAAATCGATCTGCCTTTACTTGAAAGTAAAGCCAAATCAGTGTTAACACCAGTTGTGATCTCTAATATGGAAACTGTTGTTGAATTAACTAAGTTATCCGGCTCAGTTGAGGCAGGTAAAACACCAATTATGCGTGTTAAAAAATAACATCGCACAACGTTACTACCCATAAAAAAACCTTCAGTTTTCACTGAAGGTTTTTTATTGAGAATAATCAAACATAGAGTTCAAATAATTCGTTTAACGCCATTTTTTGTATTGATTAATCAAGCTGTTGGTTGATTCATCATGCGAGCTGACTGGTTTATCATCAGCAAGTTCAGGTAAAATGCGACCAGCTAACTGTTTACCCAATTCAACCCCCCACTGATCGAAGCTAAAGATATTTAAAATAACGCCTTGCGTGAAGATTTTGTGCTCATACATCGCCACTAATGCGCCTAAAGTGTACGGTGTGATTTTTTTCACTAAAATAGAGTTAGTCGGTTTATTGCCTTCAAAAACTTTAAATGGAACAATAGATTTAACTTCATCAAGCTTTTTACCAGCGGCAAGAAATTCTTGTTCTACTTGTTGGGCAGTCTTACCAAAAGCTAAAGCTTCTGTTTGAGCAAAAAAGTTAGAAAGCAATTTAGGATGATGATCGCCAACTGGATTATGACTAATTGCCGGTGCAATAAAATCACAAGGAATAAGTTTAGTACCTTGGTGAATTAATTGATAAAACGCATGTTGACCATTTGTCCCTGGTTCACCCCAAATTATAGGACCTGTAGTATAAGTAGTCTTGTTGCCATTACGATCAACACTTTTACCATTTGATTCCATATTCCCTTGCTGAAAATAAGCTGCAAAGCGATGCATATATTGATCATAAGGTAGAATTGCCTCGGTTTCCGCACCATAGAAGTTATTGTACCAAATCCCAATTAAAGCAAGTAATGTTGGGATATTTTTTTCAATTGGTGTGCTTTGGAAATGTTTATCCATCGCATGTCCACCAGCTAAAAACTGTTTAAAGTTTTCAAAACCAATTGAAAGTACAATTGATAAGCCGATTGCAGACCAAGAAGAATAACGACCACCAACCCAATCCCAAAATTCAAACATATTGGCAGTATCAATACCAAATTTTTCTACTTCTTTGGCATTGGTTGATAAAGCTACAAAGTGAAGCGCAACAGCTTTATCATCTTTTGCAGCATCAAGTAACCATTGACGAGCGGTTTGTGCATTAGTCATAGTTTCTTGAGTTGTAAAGGTTTTCGATGCAACTAAAAATAGCGTTGTTTCTGGATTTAAACCTTTTAAAGCTTCAACAATGTGAGTACCATCGACATTAGAAACAAAGTGCATAGTTAGATGGTTTTTATAAGGGCGTAATGCTTCGGTAATCATCACTGGTCCTAAATCTGAACCTCCAATTCCGATATTAACTACATCAGTAATCGCTTTACCAGTATAGCCTTTCCATTCACCACTAATAATTTTTTTACTAAAGGATTCCATCTTCGCCAGCACAGCATTGACGTCATCCATAACATTTTTACCATCAACATAAATTGGTGAATTTGATACATTGCGAAGCGCAATATGTAAAACGGCTCGGTTTTCGGTCCGATTAATTTTTTCACCACTGTACATGGCATTAATAGCCCCGCTTAAATCACACTCGTCAGCGAGCTGATAAAGTTGCTTTAAGGTCTCCTCAGTAATGCGGTTTTTAGACAGATCAACCAAGAACTCATCTTCAAAAGGAATACTTAACTTTTCAACTCGTTTAGGTTCATCTTTTAGAATTTGAGCAATCGTCTTATCGCAATGCTTCTGATAACTAACTTGAAGGGACTTCCAAGCGGATGTAGTAGTTGGATCTATTGACTTTAACATAACTTATTCCTTAATTAATATAGCACTATTAACCATGATATAACTATGGATAACATGATGCAAGATAAGGATTTATCCTTTCAAATCGAGTTGATAGAAAAATAATAGAAGTTATTTTCTTTTCCAAATCAAATAACTTGAATATAATGTAAAAAATAAGATATTTGATACACATAACCGTTCAAAAAATGATTTTTTAATAAATTAGAACCAATAAACTAAATAAATTTCTTACATTATTATATTAGGATATTTCATGCCAAATATTCAGACTCTAGTACCAGCCTTGGATAAAATTGTTCGCATTTGTGATTATTTAGATGGAAATAAAGGTGCAACTTTTAGTCAAATATTTCAAGACCTTAATTTACCTAAAAGTAGTACTTCGACACTGCTTAATGCGTTAGTTATGCATGGTATTTTACGTCAAGATCAAAATAAGTTTTATCTTGGACTAAAATTGCATGAATGGGGAGACAAATCGTTAGAACAGTTCGATATCACAAAAATCGCAGAACCATTGATGACTAAATTAAGAGATCAGACCAACTTAACCTGTCATCTAGGTGTTCTTGATGGGCTTTACTCTGTCTATATTGCAAAAATTGAAAATGACCAAGCTATTGGTATTCGTACTTGGATTGGCAAAAAATTACCATTACATAGTTCTGGTATTGGTAAAGCATTAATAGCTTGGTTACCTGATGAGAAAATCGATCAACTGATACCCGAAGACAAATTGCCCAAATATACCGATACCACTATAACCAGCAAAAAACAGTTAAAAAAAGAGCTAGCTAAAATCCGGTCGCAAGGTTGGGCTTACGATAATCAGGAAGATGTAAAAGGCGTACATTGTATCGCAGCACCGATATTTAATAAAAATCATGAACCAATTGCGGCTATAAGTATTTCCGGCGTTCTTTTTCAGCTACCGGTAGAGAAAATCGAAAAATACTCAGAGCTAGTCCGTAAAGCCTGCCAACAGTTAACCAATAAGTTTTAAAATAATATTGAATAATTATAATTCAATATTATTTTAACTATTTTATTCAATAATTTATTAAGCGATCTGTTTAAATAGCTCAATAAGTTTTTGTTTATCAAAAAATACGGGATTGGCGCCAGCACAGGCATCTTTCATTGAATTTTCCGCCAATAATTCAAAATCAGGATTATTAACCCCCAATTCCTTTAATGATTTAGGAATACCGACTTCTTGCGCTAAATCTTCAATTCTTTTTATCACATAATCAACACATTCTTGATCACTTCTATCTTTTGTATCAAACCCGATTGTTTCAGCAATCACTCTAAATTTTTGTGGTGCATGTTTAGCATTTTCTTTCTCGACTACCGATAATAGCATCGCATTACAAACACCATGAGGTAAATCATAAAGCCCACCTAATTGATGTGCCATAGCATGCACATTACCTAGCCCAGCATTACTAAAAGCGATACCATTTAAAAAGCAGGCATAACTCATCTGTTCTCTGGCTTGAATGTCATTACCGTTTTTAACTGCTCTGGCTAAATATTTAAAAGTTTGAGCTATGGCATATAATGCGGTTGAATCAGTAACATCCATCGCACCTTTAGCAACTACCGCTTCAATTGCATGAGTTAACGCATCCATACCTGTTGCAGCGGTTAAATTGGCAGGTTTGGAAATCATTAAATCAGGATCGCTAACGGTTATTGATGCCAGCGTATTGGGATCGACCATAATCATTTTTACATGTCTACTTTCATCGGTAATAACATAATTAATGGTAACTTCAGCAGAAGTACCTGCAGTGGTTGCTATTGCCACAATAGGTAAACATTTTTGTTTACTTTTATGCATCCCTTCATAATCGGTAATTTTGCCACCGTTGGTGGCCAAAACAGCAACGGCTTTACCACAATCTTGAGGTGAACCTCCACCGATTGATACAATAAAATCACACTCTGATTCTTGACATAATTTTAATGCATTTTCAACATTGGCAACCGTTGGATTTGGTTTCACATCATAAAAAATAACTGATTCAATACCCTCTTTTTTTAAGATATCAACCACTCTATCTACAGTGCCATTACCAATTAAAAACTTATCACTAACAACGAATGCTTTTTTGCAATTTAATTTTTTCACTGGTACGCCTAACTCAGACAGGCAACCTTTACCTAATAAATTAACGGGTGGAATGTAATAAATCATATTTACCTCTTAAATTAATAACACTTTAAAAAATTCCCAGAAAAGAACTTAATTTCATTATACGGAAAAAATAAACTTCCAAAAAAAATAATCTTTACAATGAGAGAATGATCACAAAATTAATTTTCTTTTGTATTAATTGATTGCAATTCGAAATTTTTTCACCAATAATTTGTTCACAACAAAGAAATTATGTTCTACTCAGTGAACAAGGAGAAGAGATGAATATAGAAAAATTTAAAGGGATATTCCCTCCCGTTCCGACAATCGTAAATAAACAAGGAAAACTAGATAAAAAAGGAATGGCCAACCTATTAGATCATCTTATTAAAAATGAAGCGGATGGCGTTTTGATTTTAGGTAGCGGTGGTGAGTTTTGTCATATGCCACCTAAACTAAGGCTCGAAGTCGCTGAATTTGCGGTGAGGCATATCAATAAACGTATTCCCGTTATGATTGGAATATCAAGCCCAAGTACCAAAGAAACGATTGAATATGGTCAACATGCTGCTCAAATAGGTGCGGACGCTGTTTTAGTTGTGAATCCTTACTATGCCTTATTGAATAGTGATGCAATTTATCACCATTATAAAACTGTCGCTGAAAATATTAGTATACCGATCCTACTTTACAATTTTCCTGCACTAACTGGTCAAGACATTGGTATTGATGTAATTACCCGGTTGGCAAAGGATCTGCCAAATATCATCGGGCTAAAAGATACTATTGATAACATTAGCCATACACGAGAAGTGATCAACAAAGTCCATTCTTTCCGACCCGATTTTATCATCTTTAGTGGTTTTGACGAATATATGCTAGACACGCTGATTTTAGGTGGTCATGGTGGTATTCCGGCAACGTTTAATTTTGCACCTAAAATTACTAAGGGAATTTATAAAGCGTTCATACAAAAAGATTATGAAACAGCATTTAAATTACAACGTCAATTAGCAAAATTGATGCCTATCTATGCCATTGAAACCCCTTTCTTTGGTGTGATTAAACAAGCAATCAAACTAACAGGTGTGAATATATCAACTGAAGTTTTAGCTCCAGTAATGCCATTAACTTCCGATAAAAAGAAAATACTTAAAAAATTATTATCTGATTCAAAAATTTTATAAGAATTTATTATTAATTAGTTTTAGGAGCAAATTATGAGCGAAGTATCTAAAGTAATTATACTTCATCCTAATGATGATGTTGCCATAGCTCGTTTTCCGGTAACCAAAGGGTATGTAATTCAAGAAAAAAATATTTCAGTATTAGCTGATATTAAAGAAGGCCATAAAATAGCACTACACAATATTGAAAAAAATCAACCAATCAAACGCTATAATCAAATTATAGGTTATGCAATTTGCAATATCCAAGCAGGAGAACACATACATTTACATAATCTAAAAATGGGTGATTATGGACATGAATATGACTTTTGTGCAGATAAGAATGAAACCCCAAAAGCCAGTGAAAAAAGGACTTTCATGGGCTATAAGCGTAAAAATGGAAAAGTAGCAACTCGTAACTATATCGGCATATTGACATCGGTTAACTGCAGTGCAACAGTTGCACGCCGCCTTGAAGATCACTTTAAAGCAAAAGGATTAGACGATTATCCAAATATAGATGGCATCGTAGCGCTTCCACAAAGTTTTGGCTGTGCCATGGATATGAAAGGTGATTTGATGAAGATTATGCAACGCACAATGAGTGGTTATGCAAATCATCCAAATTTCGCTGGCATTTTAATAATTGGGCTTGGATGTGAATCTAATCAAATCAAAGATCTTATCCAAGTAAAAGAATTGAATGAAGGTCCTATGTTACAACATATGACTATTCAAGAAACTGGTGGATCACAAAAAACTTTCGATAAAGGAATTTCTATTATTGAAAGCATGTTAAATGAAGCAAACCAATACACCAGAGAGGAGGTACCTGCATCGGAATTAGTCTTAGCCCTTGAATGTGGTGGTTCTGATAGTTACTCAGGTATTTCTGCTAATCCAGCCCTTGGCGTAGCTGTTGATTTACTTGTACAACAAGGTGGAACAGCAATACTCGCCGAAACTCCTGAAATTTATGGTGCTGAATATATCCTTACTCGCCGGGCAGACTCGAAAGAAGTAGGTGAAAAACTTATTAATCGAATTTTATGGTGGGAGGATTATGCCAAAAGATGCCACGCAGAATTAAATAACAATCCATCCGCAGGCAATAAAGAAGGTGGACTTACAACTATTCTTGAAAAATCGCTTGGTGCTATTTGTAAAGCAGGAAGTACAAATCTTATGGATGTATATGAATATGCAGAACCAGTAACCGCAAAAGGTTTAGTATTTATGGACACTCCAGGATATGACGCATTTGCATGTACAGGTCAAATTGCTGGTGGTGCAAACATTATGTGTTTTACCACAGGGAGGGGGTCAGCCTATGGTTCAAAACCAACACCGTGTATAAAAATTGCTTCTAATAATTTTTTATGGCGGCGCCAAGAAGAAGATATGGATATTAATTGTGGTGATGTAGCCGAAGGACAAGAAACATTGGAGCAAGCAGGTAAACGTATTTTTGAAAAGATACTAGCTGTCGCTTCTGGTGAGAAAACAAAAAGTGAAAAATTTGGATATGGATCACTTGAATTTGTCCCATGGCAACCGGGTGCAATTATGTAAATATGAATAATCTTACCTCTATTAGCAGTGCATATTAAAGAGAAGTAATGAATGAGCAATATAAGTCCTATAATTAAATTAAATGAGAAAGATGACGTTGTTATAGCCAGAATTCCTATTAGCAAAGGAACGTGTTTATCCAATGAGCTTGTAGTATTAAATAACATACCCGAAGGTCATAAAATTGCTATTCGCAATATTGAACAAGGAGCACAAATCAAACGTTATGGACAAACCTTTGGATTTGCAACAAAACCGATTCTAAAAGGCGAACATGTCCATGTTCACAACGTTGGCGTAGGTAATTTTGATAAAGACTATGCGTTTGGTAAAGACGTACATACACTCCCCCCTGCAGATAAAATTGATACTTTTTTAGGTATCAGAAGAAAAAATGGCAAAATCGCTACCCGTAATTATATTGGGGTAATGTCGTCAGTAAATTGTAGTGCAACTGTAGCTAAGGCAGTTGAAATTTACTATAACAAAGTTGGACTAGTCAATTACCCCAATGTTGATGGTGTCATCGCTTTACCTCAAAGTTTTGGTTGCGGTATTGGACAAGACGGACCTTCCATGACGAATATGAGAAGAACTTTATCAGGTTACGCAACACATCCTAATTTTGCAGGTATGATTATTGTTGGCCTCGGATGCGAATCATCACAAATAAAAGATATGATGAATTTTGCTCATTTAACTGAAAATGAAAATTTACACACACTAACTATCCAAGAAACAGGCGGTTCCAAAAAAACAATTGATAAAATTATATCAATTATTGAGGAAATGTTACCTATAGCCAATCAAGTTCAACGCAAAGAAACCCCTGTATCAGAACTTATCCTCGCTTTAGAGTGTGGTGGTTCTGATGGTTATTCGGGTATATCAGCCAACCCTACTTTGGGTTATGTAGCAGATAAAATTATTCAACAAGGTGGAACGGCTATTTTATCTGAAACTCCCGAAATATACGGCGCAGAGCATCTACTCACCCGACGAGCCGTATCTCAACAAGTTGGTGAAAAACTGATTCAACGAATCAAATGGTGGGAAGAGCATTGTAAACAAAATAAAAGTGAAATTAACAATAATCCTTCTGTAGGAAATAAAGCCGGTGGTTTGACCACAATTTTAGAAAAATCACTTGGAGCAATCACAAAAGGAGGAACATCAAATTTAGTCGCTGTTTATGAATATGCAGAACCTGTCACAAGTAAAGGATTAGTGTTTATGGACACGCCCGGATTTGATCCTATGGCTGTAACGGGCCAAATTGCAGGTGGAGCTAATATTCTTTGTTTTACAACTGGACGAGGCTCAGCACTAGGTTCATCTCCAACACCCACCCTAAAAGTCGCTTCAAATAATTTCTTATGGAACAGACAACAGGAAGATATGGATATGAATTGCGGAGATATTATCGAAGGAAATGAATCAATTGCTCAGGCAGGAGAACGCCTATATTCAATGCTCCTTGAATTTGCATCAGGGGAAAAAAGTAAAAGTGAAAAATTTGGTTATGGAAGTTTGGAATTTGTGCCATGGCAAATGGGCGCTTTTATGTAATGTATTGCTTTAAATTTTAATGATATTCCAAGTTAGGAGAAAACTATGTCATTTGTTGATGAACTACTCAATGATATAAAACTACCAAGAATGGTAAGGATCAGACAGCGCTTCGAATCGCCTGCTGAAATTCAGGATATTGATGAAAAAATTCACATTGAATTTTCTAAACCAGAAATAAAAAATACAATAAAAAAAGATATGGTGATTGCAGTGGGTTTAGGTAGCCGTGGTGTTGCTAAAATAGACTTAATTGCAAGAGCTGTAATTAATGAATTAAAAGCCTTAGGGGCTAAACCTTATGGTGTACCAGCAATGGGAAGTCATGGAGGAGCCACTGCTGAAGGACAAATCCATGTTTTAGAAAAATTAGGCATGACAGAAGAGTTTCTTGGTTGTGAAATACGTTCCTCGATGGAAACAGTAAAAGTAGGAGAGCTACCTAACGGGTTAGAAGTATTAATGGATAAAAATGCGATGCAAGCTGATGGCATTATTTGTATCAACCGAATCAAAGCTCACAACGCATTTACTGCACCTATTGAAAGTGGCATTATCAAAATGCTATCTATTGGATTTGCGAAACAAAAAGGTGCTGATTCCTGCCACACTTATGGTTTTGGCTGTATGGCGCAAAATATCGTCAATATGGCAAGAATTAAAGTCGCTAATACTCCTTTCCTGTTTGGTATTGGCACTATTGAAAATGCCTTTGATCAGGTCGTTGACATTGAAGCTATCCCCGCTAATAAACTTGAAGAACGCGAAAAAGCCTTACTGGCAAAATCAAAAACTTACTTTCCTAAAGTAATGTTTGATAACGTTGATATCTGTATTGTTGATTTAATGGGTAAAATTTACTCTGGTGGAGGTATGGATTGCCATGTTACAGGCAGAGCCTGTACACCATTTATGCAACCCATTGCCTCAATACGCCCAGATAGAATAGTGGTACTCGATCTTCATGAAAAAAGCGGCGGCAATGCAACCGGTATGGGATTTGCTGATTTCTCTACAAAACGTTTACTTGATAAAGTCGATTTTCCTGAAACATACCCAAATGTACTTACATCACGCTTAAGCCAGGACGGTTACGTTCCGGTAATACTAGCTAATGATAAGCAAGCCATACAAGCTGCTGTTAAAACCTGCATTATTTTAGATGGACGAAAAGAAGCACGTATTATCAGGATTGCCAACACTTTACATATCGATGAATTATATATCTCAGAAAATATGCTTGAAGATGCAAAAGCAAATGCACAAATCGAGATTTTAAGTGAGCCTGAATATATTGCATTTGATGAAAATAACAATGTAACTGATATAGGAATTAACTTATAGATATGTAATTTCTAACAGCTTAACAATCAAATTATAACAAAATTAATATAGTCTATATAACGAGGCTAGGGAGTCCCCTTATGAGTAATATTACATTATTGTCGGTAATAAAAAAGACAAAACTTCGCTTAATTCCTTTTATGTTAATACTTTACGTCTTAGCATTTTTGGATCGTTCAAATATCGGCTTCGCCAAAGAGAGTTATCAAATTGACATTGGTTTAAGCAATGAAGCTTATGCTTTAGGTGCTGGATTATTCTTCGTAGTATACGCATTTTTAGGTGCACCAGCTAATTTATGTTTAAAAAAGTTTGGCGCCAGATACTGGATCGGTGCAACAACCTTAGCTTGGGGGCTTTTATCTGCTGGTATGGGATTTGCCGACAGTGAAGCGAAATTCTTAACCATTCGTATTTTATTAGGTATCACCGAGGCTGGTTTCTTTCCTGGTATGATCTATTTAACATCACAATGGTTCCCGCAAGCCAATCGTGCAGCAGTAATGGGATTGTTTTATATGGGAGCGCCTTTGGCAATGGCATTTGGTTCACCGCTTTCTGGTGCTCTTTTAGAATTACATGGTTTCCTTGGTCATCCGGGATGGTTTTGGATGTTTGTAATTGAAGGTGCATTAGCATTTATTGCAGGTATTTGGACATTCTTCTATTTAGATGACACTCCTGCAACCGCTAGATTCCTCTCTAAAGAAGAAAAAACCTTACTAGCTAATCAAATGCTATCAGAAGAGAACAATAAAAAAGCAGCGTCAGCTAAACTTATGGATGCATTGAAAAACCCAAGAATATGGCACTTTGCTATTATTTATGGTTGTATTCAATGTGGTGTATATGGACTTATCTTCTTTTTACCAAGCCAAGTGGCCAGTATTATGTCAAGTAAAGTTAACTTTATGACTTCTCTCGTCACTTCACTACCATGGTTATGTGCATTATTAGGGACATTTTTTATACCTCGATACTCAGATAGAGTTCAAGAGAGACGTAATACCTGTGCAGTCACATTATTAGTAGGCGGAGTTGCATTAGGTTTATCTGCTTACGTTGGCCCTATACCAGCCATTATTGCCTTATGCATTGCCGGTACGGCTTATTTTGCCTGCCAACCTATTTTCTGGATCATGCCTTCATCAATTTTAACGGGTAACGCGTTAGCTGCTGGTATTGGATTTGTCAATATGTTTGGTGCACTGTTTAGTTTTGGAGCCCCTATTTTAAGACAACACTCTGAAAATGTTGTAGGTACTCCTGCAGCTGGTTTATTGTCAATCGGTCTAGTTGTGGTAATTGGTTCAATCCTGATTTTCATTTTACCGAAAAATGTGGGTACAAGTGAGTAGAAACTATTAGTAAAATAATCAATAAATTAATTAATATACGATCGAAGTAACTAGTATAACTAATACAATGTATTTAGAATTAATGTTAAGTACATTGTATTTTAGAAAAATCTGAAAGGTTACATAATGCATATTCATCTAGACATAGTGGGCGGTATAGCTGGAGATATGTTCTGTTCAGCAATGCTAGATGCATTTCCTGAACTGGAAACCCCATTACGTACATTTTTATCTTCATTAGCTATTTTTAAAAAATATCAACTCGAAATAAAGGCTACACGACAAAAAGAGATCTTGGGTAAACAATTTATTATCTTGAAAAATCAACAAGCAATCGAGGATACCCAACATCTCATTTTGAAGCCATTAAACGATCAATCTCACTCAATAATAAAAAATAGATTATTAATGAACGATCAGCATGAACATTATAGCTGGCAAGAGATTTTAACAAAATTAGATCAAATTAAAGATAATGATAAGATTTACCAATGCACTAAAGCAATTTATACCATTTTGGCTAAAGCTGAAAGCGAAGTACACGGCATTACACTAGAAAATATAGGATTACATGAAGTCGGCGCGGATGATGCTATTATCGATATTATTGCAGCGGCATTTCTGATCACTCAGAGCAACGTATCGAGTTGGTCTTGCTCTGCCCTACCTTGGGGGCAAGGCACAATAAAGTGCTCACATGGCACTTTACCTGTACCCGCGCCAGCAACTTTAAAGATACTCACCAATTTTCAGTGGACTTATGATGATGAAATCGGTGAACGAATTACACCAACTGGGGCTGCTATTCTAGCTTGGATTATGCAACATTGTCCTGGCCCTATAAATGGTACGTTCATTAAAAGTGGTTATGGTTGTGGTAATCGGTCTTTTAAACAAAAACCTAATATAATGCGGGCAAACGTTTTTACCACTAACCCCCAAACAAATTTAGAACATGATAGTGTCTATATTATTCAGTGTGATATTGATGATATGACCGCTGAAAGCCTGGCAATATCTGAAGATAAATTAAGATTATCATCGGGGGTGCTTGATTTAGTCAGTCAACAAATAAAAGGCAAAAAAGGACGTTGGATGAGCAGAATAGAAATACTGTGCCAGCCAGATAAATTAACTGATATATGTCTTCAACTATTTACTGAAACAACAACTCTAGGTGTAAGGTATTGGCAAGTTAAGCGTTCTAAACTACCAAGAGAACAAATCACGATAAATGCAGATCAACAATCCTGGCCGATTAAAATTGCTGCCCGACCCAATCACAACTTCACTGCAAAATTAGAGTCTGACTGTATTCAATTACTAGAAACATCCTATGCCGAGCGTCAAAATATAAAATATAAATTTGAACAATCTGCGCTAAATACCTATACCAAGCAATTAAGTCATCATGAAAAGCCGAATGAGAAGGATATCAAATCATGACTAATCAAGATATTGAAGAAACTATTTTAATTCTTACATCATGGTTTAAAAAAATAAAAAAATGTACCATTGCGACCAGTGGTGGTATAGATAGTATGTTACTTGCTTATATTGCTCACAATACATTGGGACAAAATGCACTTATTGCACATTCAACTTCGCTTTCGGTTCCAACATTAGATGCTAAACGAGTTAGAAATTATGCACAAAAATATCGTTGGCATATCGAATTTATAAAAGCAGGGGAGCTAGATAATGAATCTTACCAAAACAATCCGGTGAATCGATGTTATTACTGTAAAAGTTGTTTGTTTGATCGTCTTAAAAAGTTACATCATGGAGTGCTAATCACTGGAACCAATCAAGATGATTTAGGCGATTATCGACCGGGTTTAATTGCTGCGAAAGAACAAAATGTAAGACAACCTTATGTTGAACTCAAGATTGATAAAATAATGATACGTAAGATGGTTGAGCATCTACAACTCAATGATTTAAAAGATATTCCAGCATCCCCTTGCCTATCAAGCCGAATTGAGACAGGGATTAAAATCTACCCGGATTATCTACAAGCGGTCGATCACGTTGAAAACTTTGTTCGTTCAGAACTAAAAACGGATCTTGTTCGTTTTAGAATACGTAATGATAAAGTTGAACTTGAGCTAGAACCCCTCCTTTTTAATCAGTTATCCGATCATCAAAAAGATTCACTGGTTAACAAAATAAAACTGATTATAGAACCTCTAGCTATCTCTCATAATGTTCAAATTTCAACCTATAAAAAAGGTAGTGCTTTTATCGGGGTAAAAAATATCTAATAATTATTAAAGGAAGCAATAAAAAATGAAAACACCGGATATTATCATGGACTTTGAGCGTCCTCAACGATGTGGCATCTCAGAAGCTGTATTTTGCCAGTATAAAACAGTTGAACAACTCGAAACGATATTATCACTTGCTAAGCAAAATCAACAATCATTACTGTTTACTCGTTTAACGAGTCAAAAATATCAGCGTTTAAAACCCAATTGGCAAGCAAAAATCAATTATCATGAAAATTGTCAATGTGCTGTATTTGGTTCACCAAAACCATTAATTGAAGAGGAATCAACCCATATTGCCATTGTTTCTGCCGGCTCATCTGATGCCCCAATTTGTGAAGAAACAAAACTGACGTTAAATTATCACGGAATAAAAGTCGATCTATTTCAAGATATTGGTGTTGCGGGATTATGGCGCCTGCAACAACAATTACCCCAATTACAAACCTACAATATAATTATTGCTATTGCAGGTATGGAAGCAGCTTTACCTACTGTTTTAGCTGGTTTAATTGATACCCCTATTATTGCCGTTCCTACCTCTATTGGTTATGGTGTTGCCGCAGGAGGTCATGTTGCTCTTAACGCTTGTTTATCAAGTTGTACCGGAGGAATTATGACAATGAATATCGATAATGGATATGGTGCTGCTTGTGCAGCAATCAAAATTTACAAAAAAATAATTAAAAACAATATATAGAAGCGAGAAAAGCGAGTGTTACAACCATATAACAATAGCGATGAGGACATTGTAAAAGATCTTATCATTTATTGGACCAATCGAGCCCTAGGATATAGTCAAACTAATCAAGAAGAACTGGCAACACAAAAAAGAACTATTTGGCAAAATTTAATTTTAACTCATGCCCCTAAAAAAGAAAAATTACGCATTTTAGATGTAGGAACCGGTCCTGGTTTTTTGGCTATCATACTAGCGTTAGCCGATCATAATGTAACGGCAGTTGATGTGACTGAAGCTATGTTAGTTCAAGCACAAAACAACGCCACACAATATGGCGTGGAGGTTAATTTTGTGTTATCTGATGTACAATGCTTGCCATTCGAGGATAATAGTTTTGATTTAATTGTATTACGGAATGTCACATGGAACTTAAATAACCCTACATTAGCTTATCAAGAGTGGTATCGGGTATTAAATTCAGGAGGTCGATTACTTAATTTTGATGCGAACTGGTATCTATTTTTGTTTGATAAATACCGCTATTTTCAATATAAACGAGACAGACGTAATACGGCTAATCAAGATATAGACGATCATTATGTACAAACAGATACCGAAGAGATGGAACGCATTGCAAGATTACTACCATTAAGCCAAGAGATTAGACCGCAATGGGATGTTAATACCTTACTGTCAATTGGTTATAAAAAAGTCTTTATTGATACTGATATATCAAAAAATGTTTGGGATAAAATTGAGCAGATCAATTATCATTCTACCCCAATGTTTATGATTAGAGCAGAAAAAGAGTAATAGGCATAATAACTATGAAAATTTTTATTAATTCATACTATATAAAATGCTTCATACTCTTTATAGCGAAAAAAACGGACAAAGACTACAAATTACACTTAATTTTATTATTAAAAATGCGATTAATAAAACCTTGTCTCAAGCAATACAAACTGATTTAAAAGCCATTGGTGCTGAGCTTATATTACAAGGTGAAGAAAAACAGATTTACTTAGATTTGCAACGCGCCAGTGGTTTTGATATTTAATATATTGTATCTTGAAGTAAACCTTGAGACCCTCAATCTTATGTTTCACCATTTTGAGTACCTACTCATGCTGATTATCATGTCCAACTTGGATTACCCCAAAAAAGTTGGATAAATGGATTTCAACTTTATTCATTACGCCAGATGATAATTTACACTAACAATCATATAAACAGGTATTAACCATGCTAGCAAACGAAGTGGTTTATATACAATAATTAACGTATTATTTAATAAACAATTAAATGGTGTAGAATTTAACAGCTATCCATCATTAATTGTTCTTTATGAACCTATCCGCTCCCTTGATGTTGTTCATCAACTCAAGAGCTTAGATCTACTGAAATCACTACTATAAGAGTTTTGACTGAGTTATTTCTCTCGCATGATCTACACGCTGTAACTTATCTTTGTCAATCTATTGCTTTTTATATCAAGACGAGCTGATTAAACAAATCCCTACAACGCAACTATCACAAGTACCAGTGATTATACTAAAAGCCTACTCAATGAATTTTAACACACTATTTTAGTAGGCTTGTAACGGTTAACATAATTTCAATATAAAAGATAAATTTGGTACTCAAACTCAATTTGGAGATTTACTAAGTCAATTATCCCATCATTTAATCATCAATTGTCAAATTGCGAGTTGTTAAATCAAATGGTGTTAATTGATAAACATAATAATTGAGCCAGTTACTAAATAATAAATAAGCATGGCTTCGCCATGTGGCTTTTGGCGTTAAATTTGGGTTATTTTCAGGAAAATAGTTGTAAGGAATTTCCGGATTTATTCCAGCTTTCAAATCTCGATTATATTCATTAGCTAAGGTGAAGGAGTCATATTCTGGATGCCCTGTTACAAAAGCCATACGTTTATCCGCAGTTGCCATCAAATATGGACCGGTTAAATCTGATTCAGCTAAAATCGTCAAATCAGTATAACTTTTAATTTTATCTATTGGAAAATCAGCATTACGTGAATGTGGCGCTAAAAAAGTATCGTCAAAACCTCGAGTTAAAAGTGCATTAGGTTGTATGATTTGATGTTGATAGACGCCTGACAATTTTTGTGAGCGAGTAAATTTTGGCATATCATAGAGTACATTTAATGCAGCTTGTACAGCCCAGCAAACAAACATTGTTGAAGTAACATGATCTTTTGCCCAAGTAATTATTTCAGCTAATTTTGGCCAATACACTACATCTGAAAATGCGACTTTACCTAATGGTGCGCCAGTTATGATAAGACCATCAAAATTCTGCTCACGAATATCTTCAAAATCACAATAAAAACTATTTAAATGCTCTACAGGGGTATTTTTGGATTCACGTTGATCAATACGCAAGAGTTGAATATTGACTTGTAAAGATGAATTGGAAAGCAAACGTAAAAACTGATTTTCAGTTTCGATCTTTTTAGGCATTAAATTTAAGAAGAGAAGCTTTAGTGGACGAATTTCTTGAGTATTAGCACGAGTTGAAGTCATCACAAATACATTTTCATTACGTAACACATCTACTGCCGGTAATGAATCTGGAATACATATAGGCATATTAAAAGCTCCTATTAATTACTTTTTATAACATTTTAAATAGACGTCTAGAAATCCATATAGCTAAATATAGTGTTTTTTAGAAAAATTGTCGAGCGTTTTGTTAGAAAAAATAGATATAATATTTTAAACAAAATCAGAACAATAGCAGATTATATGAATTAACAAATAAGTGTGATGATAGTAATATAAATAGTAAAAATAAAATTTAAATGATTCGAGTATCGGTCCGCCAAGTATCTGCGGTTAAAGCCTCACCAAAATAGCTATTAATCAGTTTTTGTGTGATTTCGCTTAATGGCGAAGCTAAGACTTCAGCAGTATTACCATATTCAACTAAATCACCATTATGCATAACTAAAATTTGGTCACTGATATGTTTCATCATACCAATATCTTGTGTTACATAGACATAAGAAATATTCTGTTCTTCTTGTAAAGACAACATCAAATTAACAATCTGTGAACGCATTGAAATATCTAACGCAGCTAAAGCTTCATCGAGAATAATAACTTTGGGTTTCAGAATTAAGGCCCTAGCCAATGCGACGCGTTGTTTTTGCCCCGCTGCCATCACTGATGGATAATAAGAAGCATGTTCAGGCAGTAAGCCTACTTGTTTTAAAACATCACTAATCAATTTTTCTCGTTCAAGAGCGCTATAATTGCTATTGCGTTTAAGTGGAATTTCAAGTAATTGACCAATACGAAGTCTTGGGTCAAAAGAGCTTTCAACATGTTGAAATATCATTCTAATAAGTTGTGACCGATGGACAAAATCACCATATTCAACTTTATTACCGTCAATCCAAATATCCCCACTATCTGGTTTTATCATACCAACCAGCATTTTGGCTAGTGTCGATTTTCCTGAACCATTTTGTCCTATAATGGCGAGTGTTTTACCTTCGTTGAGCGAGAACGACAATGGTTTAACTGCATCAATTTGTAAATGACCAAAGAGCCCTTTAGGAATTTTAAATCGTTTTGATAAATTTCGGACTTTTAATATTGGGTTCATTAACTATTCCTATATTTACTCATCAGTATTTAATGGAAAATGGCAAGCCACAGAATGATCCTTTATCAGAATAAGTTCAGGTGCTTGAATACATTTTTTTTGAGCATAAGGACAACGTGGCCCTAATCGACAACCAATAGGTAAATGCTCCAATGAAGGGATAACCCCTGGTAACGTGTTCAATGGACTTTTATGTGGCATGGCTTTACCAAAATCAGGTATAGCATAAATCAATGCCTGAGTATAAGGATGATAAGGCGATTTTATTAAATCTTCACTATCCGCAACCTCAACGGTTTGTCCACAATAAAGGACATTGATACGATCTGTCCAGCGAGTAACCATTTGTAAATCATGACTAATAAGTAAAATAGTCGTCCCCATATTCTGATTCATACTCGCTAATAACCTGAAGATTTGCGCCTCAGTTGTTGCTTCCATAGCATTAGTTGGTTCATCTGCAATAAGTAACTTAGGTTGGTTTGCTAATGCAATTGCAATCATCACTTTTTGACATTCACCTTCCGTTAATTCAAAAGGATATGATTTAAGGATTTCTTTATGATCTTTAATTCCAACGCGATGTAATAATTCAACAGCTCGATGTTTACGCCAAAATAGACGCTGCCACCAATGTCCTTTAAAGGTTCTTCGTGGGATAGCCTCGATTAACTGTTGCCCTATTTTCATTGAGGGATCCAAGCAGGACTGCGGTTCTTGGAAAATCATCGAAATATGGTCACTGATGACTTTTCGACGTTGTTTTGGTGTCAATTTAAGTAAATCGATATCATTAAAATGAAAACGATCAGCAGATATTTTCCAATTATGATTTGTCACACCCAATATAGCTTTAGCAATAAGGCTTTTACCAGAACCAGACTCGCCAACTAGACCTCGAATTTCGCCTTCAGACAGCTTCAAATTCACGCGGTCAATTGCGCGTAAAAGGCCATCAGGAGTAATAAACTCAATAGTTAAATTACGAATGTCTAATAATGCCATAATTAATGTCCTACTCGCTGGCCAAATAATCCAAAATTGAATAAATAAACCAAAGTAATTGTAGTAGACACAGCAATACCCGGAGCTAAAAAAGCAAGCAAATTAACATCCATCATATCTTTCATCTTAAACATCATCATGCCTAAATCTGGCCGAGAAAAATCATTAGCAAAACCCAAAAAGGTAATTGTTGTTATCGCTAAAATAACTGAACCAAATAATGAAACAATTTCAGCCAAATAAACGGGTAAAATATTAGGGATAATATAATGATTTAAGATAGAAAATGAGGATAATCCATCGAGTCGATACGCAGTAATATAGGTTTTATTCCATTCCTTAATAACACGTTGATGGATATTATAAATGAAGCGCGGTGAATAGGATAAACCAATCACAATTAAAATATTGGTAATATCATCTTCCAATAACAAGCTAATAACAATTACACCAAGTAATGGCGGAACGACCATAAAAAATCTAAAAATAAATAAAATAAAAGGCCTAATAAATGAAACAAAAAACATTAAATAGTTAATCACTCCACCGATTATGATGACATAAAAAACCGCTTTTAAAGTCATTGAAATGGTTGACCGATAACCAATTAATAAGTAATCAAAAATATCTTGCCCTTGATCAGTTGTTCCTAATATATGATTAATATCTCCATTAGGCCACCAAGCAGGAGGCAATGAAGTTGCATAGATAGGGTTCAAGTGAGCATGAAAAAGCCATTTGGTTGATAATGCAATAAAAGCAATTGCTAAAACCCCATAAAAACTTATGATCAGGTATAAATTGCTATGAAGTCTTTGGAAACATGAATTTATTCGCTTACCTAACAAAATTATCCTAGACATTATGTTCCTTATGACGTAATGGATAAATAGCGATAGCTGTTATCTCACCTAATAAAGTTAATAAACTAATTACTGTTCCACACGCAAGAATTGCTATCGCAATAATAAAATAATTATGGTTACGATAAGCCATCATCACCCATTGGCCTAAACCAACTCGATTGAATAAAATTTCAATAACCATAGTTAAAAATAATAAAGTCGTGGTGTTATATGTCAATTGTGGAATTGTTGCCGGAATTGAATTTGGTAATAAATGTCGACGTAACACTTTAAACGGTGAACGTTCCCGGATAATTGCCATTTTAATATAATTTTGTCTTGAAGTATTTTTGACATTTTCACTGACTAGTTGAATGGTCATAATACTTGGTTGAATAGCTAAAATAATTGTTGGCAAAAGTAAATAGTGAAGCTGATCTAACAATGCAGTGAATTTATCTGGCCTTGATGAAATTAAAATATCTAACAAAGAACTACCGGTTACTGATGGTGCGATATCAAAGTTCATTGAAATCGGCATTGTCGAGGAAAGATAAAACATTACAATTGTTGCGAGCATAACAATCGGGCAAGAATAAAAGATTAAACAGCCTAAACGAATGGTAGTATTCAACCAATTTATATTACTTAAACCTAGAAAAATACCCAAAGGTAATCCAATAAGTAAAGCTACAAGCAATGCTAAAATACAAAGTTCAAACGTTGTTAATAAGGTATCTAAAAATGGTAAAGTTTCACCTGATACTAACCTAAATTGACCTTGTAGTAATTGTTTAAAAAAAGCATTATAGGCATCAACAAAAGTTAAATCACTAAAAATAGATTGAGGATCAAAATAGACCAGACAAAAGCTGATCTGAGCAAGTACGCAGATAATAAATGAAAACGTCACTATTTTTTTTAAAATATAGATAATCATTGTTTATCTTTATTATGAGTAAAAACAACAGTGATCTCCATCACTGTTGTTTTAGTTATCTGCTATTCAGGTATGACCGGTTTACTTGCTGCGGCATAAGCATGATCTTGAGCACTTAATCCACCAGCATTACCTTTACCGTCATAACGATAATCCAACTCTTCTCGTGTTTTTATTCCACTATCAGATTCCACATAGTCCGGAGCTGGAGCCTTAGTCATTATTGATGATGAATAACCTGCTGCAGGATCTCCTGTAGATTCTGTTGTTACCTGAGTTGTAGGTGATTTCTCAATATTTGCTTGAGTTGTGATATTTGATTGAGATTCACTAGCAACTACGTTTTTAGCGATGTCTACATCATCTTTAATTACGATTGGTAATAAAAGTGAAGGGATCACTGGAACAGCATTAAGCGATTCATCATGGCTAACTTGACTATAATCAACCGATACACGGCCTAATGCAAGCTCTAATGACGCAGCAGCAAATTGCAATGGCATTGCGGACTGTTTTAATTCGCTATTTTTACCGCGTCGTTTAGTCCGTGGTGTATTCATACGCAAATGACGAGATGTTCTTCGTTGACGCTTCGGTTGTGAATCGTTAGTTACAGCATTATCGCCTGTTTCAGGAACAATAACCGGCAATAATAAAGTAGGGATACACACTTTTTCAGTTTGAGCAGGTACATCACTATTTTTAACACGAACACTCTTCGTTAATGCACGCTGTTGACGTCTTGGTTTCGCTTCTTTTTGCTTAGGTGGTTGTGCCGCCTCATTAACGACTTTATCAGCTTTTATATTATTCGCAGCATTAGATGAATTATTATTTTGTTTTGTACGACGATTAGAGCGTGTAGTCTCTTTAACTTCATCAGTTGCAACATTATTATTTGCAGCTGAATTGTTACGATTATTACGCTGACGTCTATTATTTGAACGTTGATTATCTCGTTTTTTATTTGATTGAGGCTTAACTTCTGGTTTAGGTTCTACCTTTTCGGAAACAAATAACTGACGAATTTTCTTAAATAAACCACCAAATAAGCCACTAGATTTTTCAACTTTTTTCGGTTCACTTTTCGCTTTAGATGCTTTACTCGCTTCTACTTTAGGACCTGATAATACAGCTTGCTCTACAACTAATTCAGCGACTTGATCTTCTTCTTCCTCTTCAAGCTCACGGATTAGTTTAGGTAAATTGTAGCTTAATACATCTGTCTCTTCACCACTACGTTTACGAATCACTTTATAAAGTGGTGTTTCCATTTCTTCATCGCCAGCAATGACGATTTTAACATCCGGATGCATTCTTTCGATATTATTAATCGCACGGCGCTTTTCGTTAAGCAAATAGCTAGCAATTGGTACTGGCACAATCACATCAATTTGAACCGTATTATCTTTCATCGCCTCTTCTTGAATTAAGCGAAGAATTGAAAGTGATAATGAATTATTATCACGAACTGTACCTGTTCCTTGACAACGAGGACATATATGATGAGTTGCTTCACGTAGAGATGGGCTTAAACGTTGACGAGACATTTCAAGCAAACCAAAACGGGAAATACGAGTGGTTTGGATTCTTGCTCGATCTGTTTTCATCGCTTCTTTTAAGCGATTTTCCACTTCACGTTGATTACGAATTGGCGTCATATCAATAAAGTCGATGACAATCAAGCCACCTAAATCACGTAATCGCAATTGGCGAGCAATCTCTTCTGCCGCTTCAAGATTAGTATTAAATGCAGTCTCTTCAATATCGCTACCACGAATAGATTTAGCTGAGTTAATATCGATCGCAGTTAATGCTTCAGTTGCATCAATAACAATCGAACCACCAGATGGTAAGCGAACTTCCCGTTGGAATGCCGATTCAATCTGACCTTCGATTTGAAAATGATTAAATAATGGTACATCACCTTCATAAAGTTTAAGACGACTAACATACTCAACACGACCTAAATCAGCTAATCGTTTTTTTGCAATTTCCAGTACTTTAGGATTATCAATAAGAATATCACCCACATCATCACGTAAATAATCACGAAATGCTCGAGTAATAATGTCACTTTCTTTATGAATTAAGCTTGGTGCTGGATGATTTTTTGATTCATTTTGAATCGCTGTCCAATAATTAACTAACGCATTTAAATCCTGTTGTAGCTCTTCTTGGCTTTTACCCACACCTGCTGTTCTAGCTATTACACCCATGCCCTTTGGTTTTTCTAGCGCATCGATAACCCTTTTTAGATCTGCACGCTCTTCTCCCTCAATGCGACGTGAAACCCCACCTGCTCTTGGGTCATTTGGCATTAGTACTAAATAGCTACCAGCTAAACTGATATAAGTCGTTAAAGCAGCACCTTTTTTACCACGAATCTCTTTTTCAATTTGGATAAGGACTTCTTGGCCTTCTTGCAGATGTTTAATACTACGGCGACCAGAAATATTTGAAGGGAAATAGCTTTCTGCGATCTCTTTTAATGGTAAAAAACCATCTCGCTCACCACCATATGAAACGAACGCGGCTTCTAAACTAGGATTGATTTTAGTGATTTTGCCTTTATAAATATTGGCTTTTTTTTGTTCGTGACCAAGGCTTTCGATATCTAAATCATACAAGCGTTGGCCATCAACAAGGGCAACTCGCAGCTCTTCTTGCTGGGTTGCATTGATTAGCATTCTTTTCATTATTCTACACTCTTCATTAATCTAAATTAACTGTTGGTAGAATCTTATTATTAATAAATGCTTATTTTAACAATGATAAACAATAGTACTTAACTTAATATTTTGTATACAGTATTTCATTATTTTATTTATGTTATTTTTGTTATTATTTTATGTGAAATCCGTATATACAACATCAATACATTTTTAGAGGTAATATTACATTCAAAACACTTATATACTTTTTGAACACCACTAAACATACAATTATTGATATTATTTCAATGATGAGTTTGCAAATTTCTACAATTTAACAAACCACTAAATCTTTATATGATTGTTTAAAATAAACATATTAATTAATTATAATAATTCTACTTACGCTATTTTATTTTGACAAACTGTAATGTCTAACGCCATTGCTGCATTACAAGGATAAATTATCCTTGTCTATTATTCACGTTTCAGCAGAGGATAGCAAGTAAATTAAAGTGATTATTTTATAAACAATTAAGTATTAATTTTAAACGCTCAATAAAATAGGCTAAAAGTATAATAAAATGCAGCATTAGTCGCTAGTTTTCTAAATTTGATTTTGTCTAAATTTTCTACATCATTACTGATAGTTTTATGACCTATTTTAGTAATTTACAAACCTAACATTAACACAGGTGCATATCCCAATTTTATCCGTATAATATAATTTAGATTTGCTTACAAAATGAACGAATATTTATCTATGGAATTACCTGAAAAAATTGCCTTAACTGATTTTACCCATCGTTGGATTGCTCAATTTGATGGTGCACCCAAAAGTGAAGAGTTACATTCATTACCTTCTCCTTGTATTATAAAAACCGAAAATCTTACTGTTTATTGGCAGCCTTATTTACTTATTCCACCAAGAAATTTAACCATCGTTGAACAAGTAATTAATATAAAAATACATCAAAGCGCTCATATTTATTATGGGACACAATATGCGGCTAATATGTCTGCAAAGTTTGCCGATATTGATGTAATTTTACTTCAACCATGGAGTGATAACGACTTCTCTAATTTAGAGCAAAATTTAATTGCGCATTTATCACAGCAAAAAAAATTAAAACGCCAACCGACTCTTTTTATTGGCTCAACTAATAAGGACACTGAAATTATTGCAATAAATAATTTAACTGCTGAAATTGTTAAAGAAGATTTAATAACAGGACAATTAATCACATTAGCACCTGATTTAAAATCATTTCTTGAAAAACTTGAAATTGAAAGTTAACAATTTGTATTTGAAAACACCCATAGTGGTAAAATTATTGCTTCGAAGCCTGATTGTTAACGAAATTGTAACTTGCCAAACAATGTGTATATAATGCATTGAAGCTCAAAAAAAGAAATAGGTATATTATGTTTGAATATTTATTAGCAGCGCCTGCAGATCCCATTTTAGGTTTAGCGGATCTTTATAACAAGGACGAACGCACTAACAAAATCAATTTAAGTGTTGGTGTTTATAAAGACGAGACGACCAAAACACCTATTTTAGAAAGTGTAAAAAAAGCTGAGCATCTGATTTTAAATGATGAAATCACAAAAAGTTATTTACCAATTGATGGTCTTAACTCATTTAATAATGCTACCCAAATTCTACTATTTGGTACTGAAAATCAACGAGCTAGAACAGCTCAAGCACCTGGAGGCACTGGTGCATTACGAATTATGGCTGATTTTTTATCTCGACGTACCAAAGTAAAACGAGTATGGATAAGTAATCCATCTTGGCCTAATCATCGTAGCATATTTCAAACCGCAGGCTTAGAAGTTCGTGAATATCGTTACTACAATCCATTAACGCGAGACCTAGATTTTGATGGTTTAATGACTGATTTAAGTCAAGTTGTCGCTGGTGATGCGGTACTATTTCATGGCTGCTGCCACAACCCAACTGGTATCGATCCAACGCCTGAACAATGGCAAGCTATTTCGGAATTAGCGTTAAAAAACGGTTGGTTACCACTATTCGACTTAGCTTATCAAGGATTTGGACAAGGAATAGAAGAAGATGTATATGGACTTAGACTATTTGCCAATAACCAACCAGAACTCCTAATTGCTAGTTCTTACTCAAAAAACTTTGGACTTTATAATGAACGTGTTGGGGCGTTTACTTTAATTGCTGCTGATAGCGAAATTGCCGATCGAGCATTTAGTCAAGTAAAAACTATTATTAGAGCCAATTACTCTAATCCACCAGCACATGGCGCCAAAATTGTCTCTTATATTTTAAATAATGATGAGCTAAAAGAAGAGTGGATTGACGAATTAACCAGTATGCGCCAACGCATTCATCGTATGCGACAGTTATTTGTAAAAACACTACAAGATAAAAGTGCTAACCAAGACTTCAGCTTTATTGCTAAACAAAATGGTATGTTCTCATTTAGTGGTTTAAGTGAAGAACAGGTAATAAAATTGCGTGATGAGTATGGCATCTATATGGTCAATTCAGGTCGTATCAATGTTGCGGGAATGACTATTGATAATATGTCTAGACTTTGTGAATCAATTGTCGAAGTATTATAAACCTCAAGTTTAATAAAATATTTCTAGTAATAGTCGAATACATTAGCAATTAATTTAAATTTTAATCACCAATGTATTCGATATATTAACAATAAGAATTTTTTTATAAGCTCTATCTAAATTATGTTTTGTCCTGAATTGATATCCCCATCAACCATTTGAATATTATTAAATAATTTATATTATCAATCTAAAAAAGCCTCTCCTCAAAATTTTTTGCTAAATAACACTCTTTTTAAACTCGATAAAGAGTCGTGTCATTCATTCCATTATTCCTTTTAGTTATATATTTAGGAAAACTAGCTATTAGACGTTAAATCAATAATTAATAATAATTGCTATCAATTTATTGAATTTTCATTGAGGACGGTTTTGTGGCATCACATATTTTAGATTTTTTAATTTTAGGCAATAATTTTGGCACTAGCGAAATGCGCCAAATATGGTCTGAACAAAATCGCTTAGAAAAGCAAGTAAAAGTAGAAGTAGCTTTAGCAAAAGCTCAAGGTGAATTAGGTGTAATTCCTGCTGATGTTGCTGATGCAATTATTGCCAAAGCTGATGCATCAAAATTATCACTTGAACAACTCGCTCAAGAAGCAGCCAAAGCGAAACATTCACTGATGTCAACAATCAACGCATTACAAAAACAAGTAGGTGATGCAGGTCAATATATTCATTATGGAGCAACCACCCAAGATATTGTCGATACCGCAACTGTTCTCCAGATACAACAGTCATTTGATATAATTGAACGGGATACTAAATTAATTGCGCATCAATTAAAACGGTTGGCTAAACAATATCAATATTTACCGATGGTAGGTCGCACCCATGGTATGCAAGCATTACCGACAACATTTGGTTTTAAATTAGCGGTTTGGTTAGACGAGTTTGTTCGTCATTTACAACGTTTATCTGAAATAAAACAAAGAGTTTTAGTCGGCAATATTAGCGGAGCTATTTGTACTTATGCATCAATGGGTGAATTGGGTCCACAAGTGGAAAATCGTGCATTAACTTCACTTGGACTAAATACACCCAATATTGGTTGGCAATCTGCACGAGATCGTTTTTCTGAATACGCGTCAGTTATTGCTCTTATTAGCGGTTCGCTTGGCAAAATTGGTAACGAATTTTACAACCTTATGCGAACAGAAATTAACGAAGTCGAAGAACCCTTTTCAGATGGTAAAATTGGCTCAACTACCATGCCTCATAAGCGTAATCCAGCCGCCTTAGAAGGTTTAGCTAGTCTTACCGCACCTCTATTAAAAAGTGTAGCACTTATTCATGAATCAATGAAAGTTGAACATGAACGCGATGCCATGAGCTGGCGGGCAGAATGGATTGCCCTGCCAGAAATTAATCTTTATATTTCAGCACAACTTCAAACCGCTTTAGCTGTTTTAAAAGGACTAAAAGTCAATGCTGATCAAATGTTAGCTAATTTAAAAAAACAAAATGGCTTACTGTTATCAGAAAAAATAATGTTCGAAATTGGCAAGCGATTAGGAAAACAAACTGCTCACCATTTAATTTATGAAAATGCTATGCAAGCATTTGAACAAAACCGGCCATTTAAATCCCTCCTATTGGATGATCCACGTTTAAGTGAACAATTTACCGAGTCTGAACTTGATAATTGGTTAAATCCAATTAATTATCTGGGGTCTGCACCACAAAAAGTCGACCAAGTAATCAAATATGCGGAACAAAGCGGAGTATTATTATGAATTTTCGCTTAATCAGCTGTTCCGATATTCCAGCATATCAACAATTATTGCACCGAGCATATCAAGCTACGTCACAGTTAGGCATTCATTTTGCAGCAGCTACTGTCGAACCTGAAGAAATAATTCATCATATTGATTCGAATGCAGTTTATATAATAGAAAAGGACAATAAATTAATATCAACCTTAAGCATACGTTTTCCATGGGGAAATAACCCAGGACCTTATGGATTACCACATTTAGGCTGGTTTGCAACAGATCCAATTTATAAAGGACAAGGCTATGGTAATGCTTTATGGGATTGGGTTGAAAAAGAAGTTTTAATTAACCAACTTAAGCTTCCCGCCGTAACTTTAGGTACAGCAGCCAATCATCCATGGCTAGCCAATATATATCGCAAAAAAGGATATCAACAAATAGGGCAAGTAAATTTAACCAGTGATCACACTACCCTTTATTTTGAAAAAATATTAAATCACAAAAACTATTCCGAATGGAAAAAGAGGAGTCATCAATAATGAAAAAAATAATAACATGGTTTTCTGCTATTTTATTAATTACCCTGAGTGGTTGTGATAATCAATCAAACAATCAGGCGGCGGAACAAAACATTATAAAAGTAGGCTCAACCGGTCAAAGTTACCCGAATGGTTATAAACAAGATGGAAAGTTAGTTGGATTTGATGTCGAAGTCACAGAAGCAATTGCCAATGAGTTAGGTTTTAAAGTTGAATGGGTAATTGCTGAATTTGGTGGATTAATGGGCCAATTTGACTCAGGTCGTTTAGATACGGTAGCAAATGCAGTGGCAGTTACACCAACTCGTCAAGCTAAATATGATTTTTCTCAGCCGTATAGTTTTTATGGTAGTCAAATTGTTACACACAAAGATAATAACAATATTAATCAGTTAACTGATTTTAATGGTAAAACTATTGCAGGGGTACTTGGTTCAAACCATATTAATAATCTTAAAAAAGCATTTCCTAATAACGAAATTACGATCAAAACCTATGAAACTCGAGATGGAGCAATGCATGATACAGAATTTCAAAGAGTCGATGGTTATGTCAATTCAAAACCAATTTTATTGGCAGAAATTAAACGAAAAAATCTACCATTCAAATTAGTGGGCGAACCAATTACTATTGAACAAGTTGCCTTCCCATTTAGTAAGGATGAAAAAGGTAAAGCTTTACGAGAAAAATTTAACCAAGCCATCGAAAAATTACGTGTTAATGGAACATTGAAAAATCTTTCAATTAAATATTTTGGTGAAGATATTACCTCATGAATTTTAATATAAACTATTTCTTTAGTGTATTCCCGCAGATATTACCTTATCTGCCAGTTACACTTTTTATTGCCATTATATCATTTGTGTTTGCCACTATATTAGGGCTTGCTATTGCTTTGATTAGAAACAATAAAATTATTGTAATTGATTCTTTTTTGGCGCTGTTTATTTCTTTATTTCGTGGAATTCCATCTGTCGTTTTACTGTTTATTATTTATTATGGCCTACCACAAATATTTCCAATTATGAAACAGGTAGGCGCAACCACGGCGGCTATTATCTGTTTTAGTTTAAAATATTCAGCTTATTTAGCCGAGATATTTCGTGCTGGCTTAACTTCGGTTGATCTTGGACAAAAAGAAGCAGGATTAACCTCAGGATTAAGTACAATTCAGGTTTATCGAGGAATTATATTACCTCAAGCGATGATTAATGCTTTACCGAATGCGGGGAATATGTTTATTTCACTACTCAAAGACTCTTCTGTAGCATTTTTTGTCGGGGTACAAGAATTATTAGCAGCAGGAAAAATGTTAACTGCTAATTCTTTTCTCTATTTTGAAACTTACTTAGCCGTCGGTATTGTTTACTGGCTAACTGTTGTCGCCTATTCATGGTTACAAAAGCAGTTAGAACGTAAACTAACTAAACCATATCATCGTTAAGGAGAGCATGATGATTAGTGTATCTCATTTATCAAAACGATTTGGAAATAATGAAGTTTTAAAAGAAATAAATCTTAATATCAAAGAAGGTGAAGTAGTTGCCATTATTGGACCTTCCGGATCGGGAAAATCAACCTTATTGCGTTGTCTTAATTTACTTGAAAAACCTAATACAGGAACGATTCGTATTGATAAAGTAATACTCAATAGTGAACATTACAACCATAAGCAAGAGACCAATTTACGCAAACAATCAGCAATGGTTTTTCAACACTACAATTTATTTAGAAATAAAACAGCTTTAGAAAACATTACTTATCCATTAATTGTTGCACAGAAAATGAAGAAAAGTGAGGCACAACAGTACGGAATATCATTGTTAGAGCGAGTTGGAATGTTAGCTTATGCTGATCAATATCCTGTAACATTATCGGGAGGGCAACAACAACGTGTTGCAATTGCTAGGGCATTAGCTGTAAGACCAAAAGTATTATTATTTGATGAACCAACTTCTGCGTTAGATCCTGAGAGAGTTCATGAAGTTTTACAAGTGATGCTGAAACTAGCCAAAGAAAAGATAACTATGCTAATCGTAACCCATGAAATGGAGTTTGCAAAGTATGTGGCCGACCGCATCATCTTTATGGCTAATGGTATTATTGTTGAGGAAGGGCCAGCAAAATCATTAATTGATAACCCACAACACGAGTTAACTCAACGCTTTTTACGGCAACTCAATGATGATATTGATTTTGAAATTTAAGCTTATATTTATAAAATAATTAACTGTTTATAGTAGATATCAAAGCATTTTCCAATGCGATATGAGTAATTGTTTAATATCCATACCATTGGCTAGAGCATAGATATCAGACAATAATTGTTGTGCTTTAATTTCATTTTGCAATGCTCCAAATAACTTAGCGGCCAATTCTTGTTGGCTATAAGGATTTTTAGGTGATCCTTGAGGAATATCCACTCGTTGGCTAATTTTTTGTCCATCATTTAATACTATTTCAATAACGACATAGCGCTTATTATATGCATCAGGATGAGGGGTTAATTGTATATCATAACTACGCTGCATTTTTTGGATTAATTGTAGGATATTGTCAGCTATTGGCTTTGAAGCAAATTGTTCAAAATCGATAGGTATACCGAGTAAAATCAATGCTAAAATATATTCTGCTGAAAAACGTCCTTGCTCAGCTAATAATGGCTTTTTATAGATCAGTGCTGCATCACTATTAATTGGAGCAAAGAAAAGAGTAATATAATCAATATTATCTACATTAAACTTAGGATGCTTATAAATTAACTTACCCGCATCAGCAATATATGAAGCGGCAGAACAATATGAATAAGTCTTAAACCATAACCCTGGTTCAACAATCTTCCATGGCTTAGCCCAGACAGTTAAATCTAAATTATCATTGCCTTGTCCATATATTGATAAAAAACCGAGGTTATCATCAAGAAAATCCTTATCTGCTGAAATCCCAGCTCTTAACCATTCAACCGATTGTATAGCATGTTGTGCAGCCAATCCCGCATGCAAAAATTTTATTGGTGTCCCCATCATTAATCGCAGACCTGACGCTTGCGTCGCAGCTAAAGTTAATGCTTGAGCAAGAAATGGTTCATCATATAAATAACAAATAGCAGCTGTTGCGGCAATACCACCTAAAGTGATTGTTGTATGCCAACCTTTTTCATAATGTTCAGGATTGACACATCGTCCCAATAAGGCCATAACTTCAATACCTATTACATAGGCAGTTAAAAAACGACGACCATCTAAACGCGTTAATGAATCATCTAAGCGGATACTAGCAAATAAGGCTGATAAGATAACCGCTGATGGATGACCACGTACATCAATATGTACATCATCATAATCTAAACAATGTGCTTGAAAACCATTAAATAATGCTGCTTGCCGGCTAGTTGCTAACGTTTTTTGACCAATTAGCCAAGCTCGATTGTTGCCACCTTCATCATTTATCCAGGCCAGTAATTGCTGAACATTAGTTCCATTAGATGCCTGTAAGCTACTCGCAAAATAATCAATAACACCATTAATTGCACATTCAAGGACTGATTGTTGTTCAATAATTGGCGTATTTTTTATTAACAAACTCAATTGTTGACCTAAATGCATTATAAACTCTCATACAAATCTCAATAAATATTGAGCAAATAGTGGATGCTACATATGCGTTTAAAAGATTATATCGCTATATCTTAATAACTAGAAATAATCATTATTTAGCAATCTAGCTTGATAACACTTTATATGTGCTAAAATATCTCTATGCTTAAACATCACGAAAAAATACATCCAATTATGTCAATATGTTATATTGCCTTAGGCAGTAATCTTAACGATCCATTAGCTCAAGCTAATCAAGCTATTGCAGCCCTAAAACAATTACCCAATACCGTAGTTACTGACATTTCACCATTTTATCGCAGTAAACCGCTCGGTCCACAAGATCAAAATGATTACCTCAATGCAGTTATAAAGTTAACCACCTCACTTAAACCTATAGCTTTATTAGATGAACTACAAGCAATAGAAAAATCACAAGGTCGGGTACGCAGAGATAATCGATGGGGAGCAAGGACATTAGACTTAGATATATTATTATACGATGACTTAATAATAGACAACGATAGACTAACAATTCCTCATTATCATATGAAAAATAGAGAATTTGTACTCTATCCTTTATTTGATATTTCACCAGAACTCATCTTACCTGATAACGATAAGCTGTCTGATTTAATTAAAAAATGTCCTTTGAATAATTTAAAAAAATGGGATGAATAATTAATCTTATTAATAACATATAGTTGTAATATTCTGCACTTTTAGCACAAAAAAAATAGTAAAAAAAATTTGCCAAAGGCTAATTTATTGCTATAGTTTAGCGCTTGAAAATAATGTGTATTTAAGGGGATTGCTGTGAAAAAGGAACAAAAAGTAAATACATCTTCTCTTAGTCTGCTATCAATTGCTGGGCTTGAGCCTTATAAAGAGGCAAAAGGTGAGGAGTATATGAATCCTAAGCAATTGAAACATTTTAAACTAATCTTAGAAGCGTGGCTTTCACAATTACAAGGTGAAATGGGTAAAACTGTCTCTCATATGCAAGATGAGGCTGCTAATTTCCCAGATCCAGCCGACCGCGCAACTCAAGAAGAAGAGTTCAGTTTAGAACTAAGAGCGCGTGATAGAGAACGCAAACTTATCAAAAAAATTGAAAAAACATTAAAGAAAATTGAAACCGATGATTTTGGCTATTGTGAATCATGTGGTGTTGAAATTGGTATCCGTCGTTTAGAAGCAAGACCTACCGCTGATTTATGTATCGATTGTAAAACATTAGCTGAACTTCGTGAAAAACAAATGGGTATGTGATTCTCATTTAACTATTCTTTCTATCCTATACGCCCATGCAATATATTGGTCGTTTTGCTCCGTCACCTTCTGGACCATTACATTTTGGTTCGTTGGTGACAGCTCTCGGTAGCTACTTACAAGCCAAGGCCAGCAATGGTAAATGGCTTGTTCGTATTGAAGATATTGATCCTCCAAGGGAAGTCAAAGGCGCATCATCTTTAATATTAAAAACATTAGAAGCTTTTAATCTCTATTGGGATGATCAAGTTTTATATCAGTCTAACTGTAGTGAACGTTATCGATCAGTGTTAGCATCATTAATTTCTGAGCAAAAAGCTTACTATTGTGATTGTACCAGACAACGGATCCATAGCCTTAAAAACAATATTTATGATGGATTTTGTCGTGAGCGACATTTAACATTAAATAACGTTGCTATTCGTTTAAAGCAGAATCATCCGATTTTCTCTTTTGATGATAAAATTCGAGGTCAACAAAGCATTGATCATATCAATGCACTAGAAGATTTTATTATTCATCGAAAAGATGGATTATTTGCTTATAATCTAGTTGTTGTATTAGATGATAATTATCAAGGAATAACCGAAATTGTTCGTGGTGCAGATCTATTACCTGTGACCGCTAAACAGATTTCACTTTATCAATTATTTAATTTTACAATCCCAAATTACTGCCACTTACCATTAGCATTAGATAGTCATGGTCATAAACTCTCGAAGCAAAATCATGCCTCTCCAATTGATATAAAAAAAACCAAATTATTAACGGTGCAAGCATTACAATTTTTAGGTCAACAAATACCCGAAAATTGGCAAGATGCCACACAGAAAGCGTTATTAGATTGGGCGATATCACACTGGGACATTAATCATATTCCCAAACAAGACTGTATGTTAACCACCAATATAAGATAAATTAGGTGTGATACCTAAATGGTGGGTATGTAATAAATGTTTTTCAGGTTTTATTAATAGTGAAGATAAAATTCTAGCTTTAAGTTGCGCTTTTTGCTCAGAGCTTTGTAGTAAATCCCGTAAATCAACCGCTGCATCACCAAACAAGCAATAATGTAATTTACCGATCGACGAGACACGTAATCGATTGCAACTTTTACAAAAATCCTTTGAATACGGCATAATCAGACCAATCTTACCTCGATAATCACTATGCGCATAAACTTTAGCAGGTCCAGAGAACGCCTCTTTTGACTGTAATTGCCAACCTTGTTCAATAAGTTGTGATTCCATCACATGACCAGCTAAATGATAACGATTAAATAATTCACGGCTTTCTGTTGTTTCCATCAATTCTATAAAACGTAACTCAACTGAACGATCTTTAATCCAAGTTAAATAATCAGCCAGATGGTCGTTCATATTTTTCATCAAAACGGTATTAATTTTAACTTTCCTAATACCTACTTCTAATGATTTTTCAACGCCTTGAATCAGCTCACATAATTTATCTTGGCCTGTTATTTGTTTAAAAATGTAAGGAGAAAAACTATCAATACTAATATTAATAGCATTAAGTCCTGCTTGTTGCCAATAATGCACATTTTTTAATAACCGTGAACCATTGGTTGTGATAGCGAGTTGTTTGATACTGGGATAAGCAGAAATTATTGACAAAATATCAATAAAGTCTCGACGCAAAGTCGGTTCACCGCCCGTTAGCCGAATTTTATGTACACCAAGTTCAGTAAACGTTGACACAACATTGTCAATTTCATTTAACGATAAAAAGCGATGATCTTTATTAGGTCGATAACCATTAGGTAAACAGTATTGGCACTGAAAATTACACTGCTCGGTAATCGACAAGCGTAGATATTGAAATCGACGCTGAAAATTATCCATTAATTGCATATCACAAACACCTTATCCAAATCGGGAAGCATAGCCATTTCTGTGCTATACCGCGGCTAGTCCACCATATGAAACTCACTTAGGTGAAAAAGCTTCAGAGTTTGTTTAAGTCTAGCATAGACACTATTTATTGACTACGGACAATTATCACTATTCGATGATTGATTAGATGATTCAATTTCATCATTGTTCTTTTAAGTATAAATAACCGTGATGTAATTAAGTAAGTTGCCCTTCGACAAGATTAATAAAAGCGTTCGGTCTCCCTTTTCTCTCTTTTTTAACTTACTGCCCTTCCCCTTTAAGCAAATAAATTCCTTTTTCATTGATAACTCACTAACCTGATAAACTCCTTGAAGATTGTATAATATTCTAATTTTTTATCTTTTTTTCTTATTATGAGGTATTTATTTCATAACTAGAAAAAATTTTTTAATTCACCCTATTACCTCATATTTTTAGCTTATCTACAGCTTTGCTTAGTATTCATCATATTTCAGTATATAATGATTTCCTTGTCGATAAAACCGTCAAATGGAGGTTGTGATGATTACCCATATAAGCCCGTTAGGATCAATGGATTTACTTGCGCAGGCTGAAGTTGATATTTTAAAAAAATCAGCAAATAGCGAACTTTATCAATTATTTAGAAATTGCTCATTAGCTACCCTTAATGCGGGTAGTAAAACGGATAACACTAAAGAATTACTAGATAGATTTAAATCGTTCGAAATTAACGTTATCAGTAAAGAGCGTGGAGTTAAATTAGAGCTTATTGATGCTCCTGAAAGTGCTTTTGTCGACAAACGCATTATTCGCTCCATACAAGCCAATCTGTTTGCGGTTTTACGTGATATTCTTTTTTTAAATGGCCAAATTACGGCAATTAAACACTTGGTACCTAACGAGAAGCTTGAAAAAGAGCACTCCTATTACATCACCAATCTTGTTTTTTCTATTCTGCGTAATGCCAATGCCCTACACGTTGGCGAAGAGCCTAATCTAATTGTTTGTTGGGGTGGACACTCAATTAACGAAAGTGAATATTATTATGCTCGTCAAGTTGGTATGCAACTTGGATTACGAGAACTTAATATCTGTACAGGCTGCGGTCCGGGAATAATGGAAGCACCAATGAAAGGCGCCGCTGTTGGTCATGCACAACAACGTATAAAAGATAGTCGCTTTATTGGTATGACTGAGCCATCGATAATTGCAGCCGAACCACCAAATGCATTAGTTAATGAACTTATCATTATGCCAGATATCGAAAAACGACTTGAAGCGTTTGTTCGAATGGCGCATGGTATAGTTATCTTTCCTGGCGGACCTGGTACTGCTGAAGAATTGCTTTATATTTTGGGGATAATGCTCAATCCTGCTAATAAAAATCAGACTTTACCAATTATTTTAACAGGCCCAAAAGAGTGTGAAGATTATTTTGACGCGATTGATCAATTTATTCGTAATACTTTAGACGAAGAAGCGACTAAATTGTATGAAATTATCATTGATTCACCTGAACAAGTTGCTCGCATAATGAAACATGGGGTAAAACAGGTTAAATCATCACGGTTAGCAACTGGTGATGCTTATGGTTTTAACTGGTTACTCAAAATTGATGAAGCATTACAGCACCCATTTGAACCAACCCATGAAAACATGGCATCACTTAATCTACATAAAGATCAGCCAGTTGAATTATTAGCTGCTGATTTACGCCGTGCTTTTTCTGGAATTGTTGCTGGTAATGTTAAAGAGTTTGGTATGAAGCAAATTGCTGAACATGGTCGCTATAAATTGCAAGGTGATCCTGAAATCATGAAGCAATTAGATAATTTACTGCTTAGCTATGTAAAACAAGATCGCATGAAGCTTCCTGGCGGTAGTGCCTATCAACCTTGTTATGAAATTTGTTATTAATTAACTTTAATATTAGCCAGTTATACTTCGCCGATACAAAAATCGGCGGAGTATTTAGCAATATTTGAACACTCTAAAGATCACTTAAAATATCTAACGCTTCCGACACTTTCTTAACAGCAAAGATCTGCATATTTTCTGGCTTTTTCTTTGGCATATTAGCTATAGGCACTATTGCCTTTTTGAAACCATGTTTAGCGGCTTCAGAAATACGCTCTTGACCACTTGGTACTGGTCGTATTTCTCCTCCTAGACCTATTTCTCCAAAAATAACCACATCTTGTGGTAAAGGGCGATTTCGAAAACTGGATACCAATGCCGCAATCAATGCTAAATCGACACTAGTTTCGGTGACTTTTACCCCGCCAACAACGTTAACAAAAATATCCTGATCAGCCATTTGTAAACCACCATGGCGATGCAAAACCGCGAGTAAAAGTGCCAGCCGATTTTGATCAAGCCCGACAGTCACTCGCCTTGGATTGCCATATACAGAATGATCAACTAACGCTTGAATTTCAACCAGTAATGGACGAGTACCTTCCCATAACACCATTACCGAACTGCCCGATAACATCTCTTCACCACGACTTAAAAAGATTGCAGATGGATTACTGACTTCTTTCAATCCTTGTTCAGTCATAGCAAACACACCTAACTCATTGACTGCGCCAAAACGATTTTTATGGCTACGTAAAGTTCGAAATCGAGAGTCAGCATCACCATCAAGTAAAATTGAGCAATCAATACAGTGTTCAAGTACTTTAGGGCCTGCTAGTGACCCATCTTTAGTCACATGGCCAACCATAATAATGGCTATGCCTTTGGTTTTCGCAAAACGCGTTAAATAAGCTGCAGTTTCACGAACTTGAGCCACACTACCTGGCGAAGATTGAATATCAGCAAGATGCATAACTTGAATTGAGTCAATAACCATTAACTTTGGCTGTGACTGCTCAGCAAGTAAACAGATCTGCTCAATACTGGTTTCAGACAACATATTAATATTATCTGTCGGTAAACCTAAACGATGTGCACGCATCGCTACTTGTTGTAATGATTCCTCACCAGTAACATAAAGCGTATTCATTTGTGCTGACAGTTTACTCATGGTTTGCAGTAGCAAAGTACTTTTACCGGCACCGGGGTTACCACCAATTAAGATAGCACTACCTGGTACTACACCACCACCAAGTACACGGTCAAATTCAGAAAATCCAGTTGAAAATCTGGGTAAGGCTTCCAGACTAATTTCAGATAATTTTTGGATTTTAGTTTGCCCTGCACCACCGGCATAGCCGGTTAATCGGTCATTGCGTGATGAACTACTAGCTAACCTAACTTCAGTAATAGTATTCCATGCATGACACGCGCTACATTGACCTTGCCAACGAGGATAGTCAGCCCCACAATCATTACAGACATAAGCGCGCTTTACTGTTTTTGCCAAATTCTTCTCCTAGCCTTCACTTAATAAACTGGTAGATAAGATGCACCATAAACCGGTTAAATCAGCATAATTGATGCTGATTCTTGCTTTTTCAACGACTTTAGGCTTTCCATGATAAGCAACACCAAGCCCTGCAATTCTAATCATCATTAAATCATTTGCCCCATCACCAATCGCAACAGTTTGCTCAATAGGAATATCTAAAGAGGTGGCTAATTGTTGTAACATCCGTGCTTTATATTTAGCATCAACAATTTGCCCATTAACTTTACCTGTCAGCTTACCGTTTTTAATTTCTAATTCATTAGCGTGAGCATCAATTAGTTTTAACTTCTGTTTTAAATGATTTGCAAAATAAGTAAATCCACCCGAAACAATGGCAACATGCCAATTTTTTTTATGTAACTCTTTAACTAAATAAGTTAATCCTGGTGTTAATGGTAGACTCTCTTTTACTTGTTCTAAAATATCTTGCTGTGCGCCTTTTAATGTAGCAACTCGTTTACGTAAGCTGGTAGCAAAATCAAGTTCACCACGCATAGCAAGCTCAGTCACTGCAGCAACTTGTTCTCCGACACCGTGTAATTTTGCTAGTTCATCAATACACTCAATACCAATTGCGGTCGAGTCCATATCCATGACTAATAAACCTGGGGAATGCAATGTGGGTAAATTATCAATTGGTGAAACATCAATACCTAATGTTAGCGAAATCGATTTGGCTTTTTTCGGCATTACGCCAGCAATACGTACTATTTGATAGGTTTTAATTTTCCAAGATGAAACCACAACCATTGGCATTGCAAGTTGTCTTTGAAATTTTGAAAGCAGTGTTTTATTTAACTTTTTCCCATAAATAATCCAACCCGTTTTACCAGCATTGTAATCCAATGGAACAACTTCACAACCATTTAAAGACAAAGGTAAACCTTGCCAGTATTGAATATTTTCTGGGAGATCATTATAGGTTAATGTATAAGCCATATATCGAAAGTCTTAAAAATGTAAAACAGATTCGGAATTTACCATATCTACTAAAGATTGTCCAAGTAAGGATTATAAGAAGTTATTTCTTAAATTTTACGGCTCAAAAACCCCGTTCCTCAACTTTTTTTGCAAGAAATTTCATTGTTAATCAATAGTAATTAGCTTCAGTTTAGAAATGAAGAAAGAAGACTAAACAGATAGTCCCCACATACAAAGCTGTTCAAGTGCTGGGCCAATTTTTTCACCCAAAGGGGTTAATTTGTATAACACTTTAAGTGGTGGTTTTTCACCATATACACTACGAGTGATAAGTTCATCTTCCTCCAACTTTTTAAGCTGGATGCTCAGCGTCATATCAGTGATTTCAGGGATCACCACTTTTAACTCACTAAATCGTTTTTCACCAGAAAGCAAATAATAAAGGATAACACCTTTCCATTTTCCACCGATTAAATCCATAGCTAAACTTATTGGGCAATAATAAATTTTATTCTTATATCGTATTGATGATCGATGTTCACTGCTTTGCATACACATTCCTACTATCAAATTAGATAGATATTGCTGAAAAAATATTAATCACTAAACTAAAGAGAGTAACTAAATTTTTTATAGTATAAAAACAAAGGAACAATTATGCCATTAATTATTTTAGGTCACCCTAATATTGAACAATCAATTGCCAATAAAACGATTATTGAAACATTACAAGATAAAGTTAAGGATATTGAAATTCGTAATATTCACCAACTTTATCCAGATTACAAAATCAATGTACAAGAAGAACAAGCTGCTTTACTTAGACATGATCTTATCGTTCTACAATACCCTATGTATTGGTTCAACATGCCAGCAATACTTAAAATATGGTTTGATGAGGTATTAACCTATCAATTTGCTTATGGCTCGAAAGGCGATAAATTAAAAGATAAAAAGTTATTGCAAAGTTTAACTGTAGGACAAACAGAGCAAAATTTTCAAAAATATTCCCCTGAATTAATGAATCATTTACTTCAATCCGTTAAAACTTCAGCACTCTACACGCAAATGAAATACCTTTCCCCTGCCATTTTATATGGCGTGTCGCCTGTTATTGAGGGAGAAAAAACGACAATAAAAGCAAAAGCATTAAAACATAGTCAGCAATTAGTTCAATTGATTGAAAATTACAGTAAGTAGCGCAATGTTAATACATTAATCATTTTTAAACAGAGCTGGCATTGTAAAAATGTATTAACTACTTTTTTTTAAAACAGCATAGAAAAAGCCATCGCCGCCGTGTATAGTTGGTAAAAATTGTTTCGTATCACCCACAAGTTGGGCATTGCTGTTTTCTTGTAAAAACCGCTCAATTTGTAATCTGTTTTCATCAGGTAGGATTGAACAGGTAGCATAGACTAAAGTGCCACCTGTTTTTAAATAAGACCAAATATTGGTTAAGATCCCATGTTGCAACTCAGTGAGTTGCGCAATATCACTATCTCGCCGTAACCACTTGATATCAGGATGGCGACGAATTACGCCTGTTGCCGAGCATGGTGCGTCAAGCAAAATTCGGTCAAATTGTTTACCCGAGCACCATTTTTCAGGTGTAAGCCCATCACCCACTTTAACTTCTGCTACTTGTTTTAGGCGAGCCAGATTTTCTTCAATACGTTTAGCTCGACCCGCATCAACATCTACCGCTAATAAATTTGCTTTAGGTGCAATTTCTAAGATATGGGTTGTTTTTCCACCTGGAGCGGCACACATATCCAAAATTTTCTCACCATTTTGGGGTTCTAACAAATATGCAGCATATTGAGCAGATAAGTCCTGTACGGTAACGGCTCCTTCAGCAAAATAAGGTAATTTAGTTACATTTACAGGCGATAATAACCTGATAGCACAAGGCAAATCAGCAAAAGCTTCTGATTCAATTTGCCGTTCAGTTAACAATTGTTGATACTCACTAACAGAATAGTGATTAAGATTAACGCGTAACCACATTGGTGGTTTTTGGTTATTGGCAGAAATGATTGCTTGCCATTTCTCGGGGTAAGCTTGCGTAAGACGATTAACTAACCAACTTGGATGCAAGGTTTGAGGTGCTTTATCATCCTGTACAAATTTTCGTTGTAATGATTCTTGTTGGCGTAAAAATTCACGCAATACGCCATTTACTAATCCTTTGAGCGCTGATTTTTTTAAATCATTTACTGCATTAACTGTTTCACCTACAGCTGCATGTTCAGGTATTCTGGTATATAAAATTTGGTAAATACCCACTAACAATAAATAGTGTAGAACTCGATTTTTCCCAGTAAGAACTTTATTCATCAAAGTATGAATATAAAAATTAAGTTCAGGTAAAACACGCATCACACCAAAACAGATTTCTTGCATTAGCGCGCGATCTTTTTCTGCTACTTTATGGCTAAATAACGTTAAGGCCGTACTAAGCGATTGCCCCTCTTCAAGTACGTTAAAAATCGCTTGAGCACAAATAGCTCGAATATTTGAGTGTGACTTTTTATTCATAACCAATAATGACCTTAACTCATCAATCTAAATATTTATAAAATTAATGATCCCACCCAACCAGCTATAAACAATGGAATATTAAAATGGGTAAAGGTTGGAATAACACTATCTCTTATATGATCATGCTGACCATCACTGTTTAAACCAGCAGATGTTGCTAAAATAGTATCTGAAGGAGGTGAACCTGCATCGCCAATCGCTCCTGACGCACCAATTAAACAAACGGTTGCTATTGGTGAAAAGCCCAACTGAACACATAAAGGAACATAGATAGCTGCAATAATTGGTACAGTAGAGAAAGATGAACCAATACCAAGTGTAATGATCAAGCCAACTAACATCATCATAAAAGATGCAACTACTTTATTCCCCGCAAATAATGAGGCACTATTAACAACTAATGGTTCTATTTCATGAGTCTGTTTTAATACTTCAGCAAAGCCTTGAGCTGATATCATCACAAAGCCGATCATCGCCATCATTTTGATACCATCGGTAAAGATTCCGTCTGCCTCACCCCATTTAATTGAGCCTGAAGCAATAAAGCAGATAAAGCCTATTAAAGCACCTAAAATCATCGATCCAGTATAAAGTTGGACAGTAAAAGAGAGAATAATTGCTAATAATGAGACGACAAGTGAACGAGTACTTACATTACTAAACTCTTCGGCATGGCTTTCTTCATGAATCAGTTTATATTGTCTCGGTTTACGATAACTAACGAAAATAGCCCAAAGTAGACCAACAAACATACCAAAAGCCGGAATAGCCATAGCATGCATAACATTAACATGGCTAACATCCATCCCCGATGAAATAATATTTTTTAATAAGATTTGATTTAAGAAAATATTACCGAATCCGACAGGTAAAAACATATATGGTGTAATCAAACCAAATGTCATGATACAAGCAATCATTCGTCTATCTAGTTGCAATCTCGACATTACATATAATAGTGGCGGAATTAACAACGGTATAAAAGCAATATGAATTGGGATGATATTTTGTGAGGAAATACTAACTAACCCGATTATGATAATTAACAACCATTTAATTCGAGTTTTAGCATCATTAGTCGTTAACTGCTTAATGGCTTTGTCAGCTAACAATTCTGGTAATCCTGATTTTGAAATTGCTACTGCAAACGCACCAAGCATAGCATAAGAAAGCGCAATATTAGCCCCGTTGCTAATCCCAGTATTAAAAGCGTCAATTGTTTCTTTTAATGTTAAATGGCTACATAAACCACCGACAAAAGCACCAATGATTAAGCTAATCACCACATGAACACGGCAAAGCGAAAGGACTAACATTAAAATAACTGCAACAACCACTGCATTTACCGAGGAAAACAGCTCAAGAATAGTATTCATAAATAGATTCTTCGTAGCAAAATAAAGATAGTTATTCTAGGCGATAGATATATAAAGTGCAATTGTTAGTATACGCTTACTAGCGTAAATTATTTTTTAGGTAAGACTAAAGAAAACTTATAATAAATTTAATGCTAACATTGCAAATAAAGAATAACCGATTTGTATCCTTAATGAAAATTGTGTGAATAACTTGCTTTAATTAACGGTAATATTCAATTCATGCTGATATGGTGCTGATAGAAATAAACCTTTATAATACGTTGTCATTATCATAATGTAATCACTACAAGATTATGCAAATTTGCTATACTGTAACGCATATATACTTGGATTAATGTTTTTTATATTAGAGTATCATATCAATTTACAGCTTAAACATTCATTATTAGGTTGGTAAATAAATAACTTAAAATGATTTAAGTATATAGTTAGCAACAAAGTATGAGGTTTATTTTTATGTTTTCTTGGTGGACAAAAATTTATTTTTCACTAATTCAAATTCCTGTTAAGCTTTTTGTTAAAAGTAAACCAATTCCTACCGATCCCATTACTGAACTGGACCTCGATATCCATCGTCCAATTTTGTATGTGCTTCCTTATAACTCTCAAATTGATTTAATGGTAGTTAGGTCGCTTTGTCTAAAATATCATTTACCAGATCCTTTATTAGGAATTGATATTAATGATAAAACTGTACCTGCTTATATTTATATCGATAAAGGGCCAGGAATTTTTGCTTCAAGTAAACAAAAAAATAAATCTATCGAAATTTTAAGGGAATACATTTCAGCGCATCAACAAAATGATGAACTTGATGTTCAAATGTTGCCTGTATCTGTCATGTTTGGTCGTAAACCAGATAAAGAAGGCAAAAAAATGCCTTCACTGCAAGTGTTAGGTGCTACCTATAAACTTTATAAAATCTTAATTTCTGGTCGTGACTGCTATACTCGATTTTCTCGGACCGTATCTTTTAAAGATATTAAAGTCGACGATAAACAAGATATTTCTGTTTTAGCTCATAAGCTTGCACGTGTAGCACGTATTCACTTTGCTAAACAAAGAGCGGCTTCTGTTGGTCCTAAATTGCCTGTTAGACAGGAAATGCTTAATAAATTATTAACTAACCCAGCTCTTGCTGAGGCAATACAAGAAGAAGCTAAAAGTAAACATATTGGGCTAGATAAAGCCAAGAAAAATGCTTTATCACTTCTAAATGAAATCGCGGCTAATTTTTCTTACCGCATGCTAAGAGTGACTGACTTTGTTCTTACTTGGGCTTGGAACAGACTTTATCAAGGTTTAAAAGTAACAAACGCTGATCCAGTTCGAGAGCTTGCTGAAAATGGACACGAAATCGTTTATGCACCATGTCATCGAAGTCATATGGACTATTTGTTATTGTCTTATGTACTTTATCGGCAAGGATTAGTTCCACCACATATTGCAGCTGGTATCAATTTAAATTTCTGGCCAGCAGGCCCTATCTTTAGGCGCTTAGGGGCATTTTTTATCCGCCGTTCATTTAAAGGTAACAAACTCTATACCGCCGTATTTAGAGAGTATTTAGCAGAGTTATTTATCCGCGGTTATGCCGTCGAATATTTCATTGAAGGCGGGCGCTCACGCACAGGAAGACTACTCGACCCTAAAACCGGAATGTTGTTGATGACAATCCAAACTTTATTACGGGGTGATACACGCCCAATCACAATTGTCCCGGTCTATATTGGTTATGAACATGTTTTAGAAGTTGCCACTTATGCTAACGAGCTGCGTGGCGCTAAAAAAGAAAAAGAAAGCTTGTGGAGCACAATTAAAGCCTTCTTCAAATTAAAAAAACTAGGCTTTGGCTACGTTAACTTTGGTAGCCCAATACCTTTAAATCAATTTTTAAATCAGCATATACCTGAATGGCGAGATGCTATTGATCCTACAGGAACACAGCGCCCTAATTGGTTAACACCAACAACTAATTTGCTTGCGAAACAAATTATGGAGCACATCAATTCTTCGGCTGCGATTAATGCTATGAATTTATGTTGTTCAATATTATTAGCCGCTGATCAATGCACATTAACAAAAGTAAAATTATTAGAGCATTTAGATTATCTTTTAAAATTATTAAAAAACATTCCTTACTCTGATTTGATTACCATTCCCGATCAAACTGCCGAAGAGATGTTTGAACATGCCAAAGAAATGGGTAAATTTGTCATTACTACTGATGAAGTTGGTGAAATGGTGGGGTTAACTACCGAACAAGCAGTATTGATGACCTATTATCGCAATAATATTCAGCATTTACTGATTATACCGGCAATTGTGGCTAGAATTTTACTTAAACATAATCGCATTTCAATTGATGAAGTACTTATGCAGATTAAATTGCTCTTCCCTTTAATAAAATCAGAGCTATTTTTATATCATAATGAAGATCAATTAACTGAATACGTTAATAAAATTATTGCAACTTATGCTGATTTGAATCTAATAAGTTATTCACCTGATAAATTAACATTGAATTACTTAAAAATGTCAGGATTACAGTTGTTAGCGTCATCATCAAGAGATACATTACAACGCTATGTCATTGCATTTTCATTGTTGCAAAAAGATCCAACAATTAGTCGTGCAACCTTAGAAAAAGAAGGACGTTTAATTGCAGAACGGCTTTCAATATTACATGGTATAAATGCTCCTGAATTTTTTGATAAAGGTGTTTTTTCAACACTAGTTGCTTCGCTTCGGGAACAAGGTTATTTAGATGATAAAGGTGATGCAAATTTACCGAAAATCGAAACTATGAATAATATACTTAAACCATTAATTACTAACCGTGTAATGCAAACAATTGATGAAATCAATCCTTAAAAATTAAATTATCTTGGGCTTACTTGATTATTTTGGGTAAGCCGAATAAACTTCAATCATTAAATAAAGTATCTTTTTTTATGCTTTATCACTGTTTTCTAAATAATTTTATTCTTTATAATCTTCATTAACTAATTTAATAAATAGCACCATTGTTTTTTGACATATGTCAAACTTTTGTGAAAGTATACCTTTATTTCCATTCAATTAAATATTATCATTACAATTAGTAAGGATGTTTATAACATCGAAAAAATTAGATAATAAAATGTAATGTCAGCTTTTTAAGGAGTTCATATGCTATTTAACCGTAGACAGTTCTTTAAGATCTGTGCTGGTGGCATGGCAGGAACAACTGTCGCTACTTTAGGATTAATGCCGAATGTAGCGCTTGCACAAACTCGCCAATATAAATTGTTAAAATCAAAAGAAACGCGAAATAATTGTACTTACTGTTCTGTTGGATGTGGAATGCTCCTTTATAGCCGAGGAGATGGCGCTAAGAATGCCGAATCGTCTATTTTTCATATCGAAGGCGATCCTGACCATCCTGTTAGTCGTGGTTCACTTTGTCCGAAAGGTGCTGGCGTACTCGACTATATTAAAAGCGAACAACGAGTTAAATACCCTGAGTATCGTGCGCCAGGTTCTGACAAATGGCAACGAATCAGCTGGGATGAAGCAATTGACCGCATAGCTCGCTTAATGAAAGCTGACCGTGATAAAAATTTTCAAGAAAAAAATGAGCAAGGAACGACGGTTAACCGCTGGACAACTACTGGCTGGCTAGTGACTTCAGCTGCGAGTAATGAAACAGGTTGGTTAGCATTTAAAGTTGCCCGTTCTTTAGGAATGCTAAGCCTTGAAACTCAAGCTAGAGTTTGCCATGGGCCCTCAGTATCTAGTTTAGGTGCTACCTTTGGTCGAGGCGCCATGACCAATAACTGGAACGATATTAAAAATGCTAATGTGGTTATTGTTATGGGCGGTAACGCAGCTGAAGCCCATCCAGTTGGTTTTAAATGGGCAATTGAAGCCAAAATTACTAACGGTGCAGAACTCATAGCGATTGATCCACGCTTTCATCGAACCGCTTCGGTAGCTGATCATTATGTACCTATTCGTGCAGGTTCAGATATCGCTTTTCTACTTGGTATCATTAATTACCTTATCACTAATAACGAAGTCAACTTTGAATATCTTATAACACACTCTAATGCTAGCTTAATTGTGCGTGACGATTTCAACTTTGATAATAATAGTGGATTGTTCAGTGGTTACGATGCTGTAAACCGTCAATACGATCAAACCAGTTGGGCATATCAAAAAGATGAAAATGGTTTTGCATTAAGAGATAAAACATTAAGTCATCCGCGCTGTGTTTGGAATTTACTAAAACAACATGTTAGTCGCTATACGCCAGAAATTGTAAATAAAATAACGGGTAGTCCTGTAGATGGCTTTTTACATGTTTGTCGTTCACTCGCCAGTACTAAAACCAATGATCGTGCAGCAACTTTCCTATATGCATTAGGTTGGACTCAACATACTTATGGTACACAAATCATCCGCACTGCAGCAATGATTCAACTGATTCTTGGTAATATTGGTGTCATGGGTGGTGGTATAAATGCTTTGCGTGGTCACTCAAATATTCAAGGATTAACTGATGTAGGTTTACTGTCTAATCGATTACCTGCTTATCTTGATCTACCAAAAGATTCTCAAACATCGCTTGAACAATACTTAGCAGAAAAAACACCAAAACCTCTTGGTCCAAATGAGGTTAATTTTTGGGGTAATTACCCAAAATTCTTTATTAGTTTTATGAAAGCAATGTATGGTGATAAGGCAACTGGGGATAATAATTGGGGATTTGATTGGTTACCAAAATGGGATAAAACCTATGATATTTTACGTTTTAGTAAAATGATGCGTGATGGGAAAGCTAATGGTTTTATTTGCCAAGGGTTTAACCCACTGGCTGCCTTACCTGATAAAAATAGTATTCGTGAGGGATTATCCAAACTCAAATTCTTGGTAAATATCGATCCATTGCCAACTGAAACAGCCGAGTTTTGGAAAAATCATGGTGAATCAAATGATGTTGATCCAAGTAAAATACAAACAGAAGTCTTTAGACTTCCGGCCAACTGTTTTGCTGAGGAAAATGGGACAATTGTTAACTCATCACGTTTATTACAATGGCATTGGGCAGCTGCTAGACCACCTTATGAATCACTTTACGATCCAGAGATTATTGCGCGAATCTATTTAAGAATTAAAGAGCTTTATGAAGAAGAAGGCGGTGCTTATCACGAACCAATTAATAATTTAACTTGGGATTATCAAGATCCTGAAGGTCCGGCAGCCGAAGAGTTAGCAAAAGAGTGTAATGGTCGAGCATTGGCTGACATAACGGACACTAATGGCAATATCATCCTTAAAAAAGGCCAACTATTAAGTGGTTTTTCTCAATTAAAAGCCGACGGAACGACCTCATCTGGAATTTGGATATTTTGTGGTTCTTGGACTGAACAAGGTAACCAAATGGCTCGCCGAGATCCTAGTGACCCATCAGGTAAGGGTATTCATGCTGGCTGGGCTTGGGCTTGGCCGATGAATCGACGTGTACTCTATAATCGTGCTTCTACTGATGAAAATGGAAAACCATGGGATCCAAATCGGATGTTAATCAAATGGAACGGAACAAGTTGGGTCGGCAATGACGTACCAGATTTTACTGCCACGTTATCACCTGATTCTGGAGCGGGAGCCTTCATCATGAACAATGATGGATTAGGTGGGCTGTTCTGTTTGAATCGTTTAGTTGATGGACCATTTCCTGAACATTATGAACCATTTGAAACACCAATTTCAAATAACCCAATGCACCCTAAACAAATAAATAGTCCAGTAGCTCGAGCATTTAAAGAAGATTTAGCTCGCTTAGGTAAAGCAGATGAATTTCCTTATGTTGGTACAACATACAGTATTACTGAGCACTTCCACTTTTGGACGCAACATGCAAGATTAGCTTCAATAACACAACCAGAACAATTCATTGAGCTTAGTGAAAATCTTGCGAATAAAAAAGGCATAAAATTGGGCGATACAGTGAAAGTAACGTCATATCGAGGTTATATCAAAGCCAAAGCAGTTGTGACAAAACGTTTACCTACTTTGACAGTTGATGGTAAAGAGATCGAAACCATAGGAATTCCAATTGTTTGGGGATTCACAGGTCAAACTAAAAAAGGCTTTTTGGTTAATGAATTAACACCGCATTTAGGTGATGCTAATTCACAAACCCCAGAATACAAGTCCTTCTTAGTCAACATCGAAAAAGTTACCACAGCGGCATAAGAAGGAGGATAAATTATGTCATTACAAACTCAAGATATTATTCGCCGCTCAGCAACTAATGCCCTAACACCTGCACCTAGGGCAAGAGATTATCAGCAGGAAGTAGCTAAATTAATTGACGTGACCACCTGTATCGGTTGTAAAGCTTGTCAGGTAGCTTGTAGCGAATGGAATGATCTGCGAGCAGAAGTAGGAAATACCGTCGGCGTTTATGATAATCCAGCCGACTTAGAACCAAAAGCATGGACCGTAATGCGTTATTCAGAAGTTGAAATCAATGGCAAATTCGAATGGCTTATACGTAAAGATGGTTGTATGCATTGTGCAGATCCTGGTTGCTTAAAAGCGTGCCCATCTGAAGGAGCAATCATTCAATATGCTAATGGGATTGTCGATTTCCAATCAGAACACTGTATTGGATGTGGTTATTGCGTCGCAGGATGTCCATTTAATATTCCACGTGTTAGCAAAGAAGATAACCACTCTTATAAATGCACATTATGTGTTGATCGAGTTGCTGTTGGTCAAGAACCTGCTTGCGTAAAAACCTGCCCTACTGGAGCAATTCATTTTGGCACCAAACAAGATATGATTCGCCATGCCGAACACCGAATTGTTGATTTAAAAAAACGTGGATTTGAAAACGCAGGACTCTACAATCCAGAAGGTGTCGGCGGTACTCATGTTATGTATGTACTACATCATGCTGATCAACCTGAACTTTACCATGGATTACCTAAAGATCCTCAAATTAGCGAAATTGTTAAATTCTGGAAAGGCGCATGGAAACCACTATCAGCTGCTGCTTTTGTTGCTACTTTTGGCGGATTACTCTTCCACTACATGGGGGTAGGTGCAGTTGAAGTCGATGACGAAGATATTGAACACGAAAAAGAAGCGGACAAACAAGCAAGAAAACGTTTAGGATTACCTATTTTAGGTCGAAAAAATAGTCCTAATTCAACACAATCGGAGGCTCGTCATGAATAAGAAAGGAATGATATTAAGAACACCACTTATTGTACGCTTCTGTCATTGGTGTATGGTCTGTTTGTTTATATTAACTGCGTTATCAGGTTTATCTTTATTTTTTCCATCAATCAAGTTATTTGGATTATTTCTTGGCACACCACAATTGGTGAGAGCTTTACACCCTATAATTGGTTGTGTGGTATTCATTTTATTAATGTTCATGTTTATCAAATTAGCTCATCACAATATTCCAAATAAAAATGACCTTTTATGGATTAAAAACTTTAAAAACGTGATTATGGGAAAAGAAGAAGGTATCCCAATTGGTAAATATAATGTTGGCCAAAAGTTTTTATTCTGGTGCATTATGAGCTTAATCTTTGTGCTATTCGTTACGGGCTTGATAATGTGGCGCCGATATGTATCTGATTATTTTCCTATTCAAATAGTCCGAATCGCAATATTTTTCCACTCTTTTGCTGCTATTTGTCTTATTTTACTGGCTATTGGTCATGCTTATATGGCAATTTGGGTTAAAGGGTCTATAAAAGGAATGATAACTGGATATGTATCACGAGCGTGGGCATTTAAAAACCACTCCTCATGGTACGAAGAAGAAATGAAAAAAGTCTATCAGCAAGAACTTAAAGACAATCAAAAGAACGATATTGAGCCATCATCTCAAACAGAACAAAAACCTGCTTTATAAGAATAATTAATCTCCGCTGATATAAATCAGCGGAATTCTTAGCCTATTAGATTAATGATGGAAAAAATAACAAAATTGGTAATCAAGAATGAGTATAAAAATCATCCCACGAGAGCAGCTTGAACAACAAAACACCGTAATTAGACAGATTCCCTTACTCTTTTATCCATCACCGAAAACACTTTATATTCATCGCGCCGAGCGTTTAAAAACGCTAGCACGAAACAATTCTTTAAGTGATTATTTAAATTTCTGCGCTAAGATTGTCGAGCAACAGGCTATTTTAATCAAAAAACCTATTGATATCTCTCCATCACTTAATAATGATTTTCCGCCATTAAGTTTGGAAAACTTACCATTAAATGATATTTGGCAAGATTATTTATTAACATTATTAAATTCATTTTCAAATACAACCTATCAAATTCAATCTGTTATTGAACAATTAAAACAAAACGATTCCAATCAACTTCAAGAGAAAGCACTCAACTTACTCAATGGTAAATTTACTTTGGTTGACGGTAATGAATCCATATTTATTTGGTCAGCTTTATCAGTCTATTATTGCCAACTAGCTAGTCAAATTAAAGGCAAAGCCGTCGCTGAAAATACCAATGAAAGCTGGCTATGCCCAGTGTGTAATAGTATGCCAGCTGCGAGTATTATTCAGCTTGGTGCAAATAATGGATTAAGATACCTTCATTGTAGCTTATGTGAAAGCGAATGGTATGTACCACGAGTGAAATGTACTTGTTGTGATAATATGCAAGATATTCAATACTTCTCTTTGGATAAAGAATTAGCTGCAATAAAAACCGAGTGCTGTGATGCTTGCCATAGCTATTTGAAAATCTTAGACCAAGATAAAGATCCTCATATCGAAATCATTGCTGATGATATTGCCTCATTAATATTGGATATCAAGACTGAAGAAGAAGGATTTGCAAAAAGTGGGTTAAATCCTTTTGTCTTTGCCCAATAAGAAATTACAAAAGTTAAAAATATTACTTAACATTTTGTAATATTAAGATTAGAATCATATCACTGTACTAGTTTACGAGTTCTTTATGATGAAACGCGCTATAATTTTAATATTGATGTTAGTAATTACGCCATTTTTCTGTTTGGCTAATGCGGTAAAAAATGTTGCGATAACAGCAATTGTTGAACACCCTTCATTAGACCAAATCCGTGATGGAGTAAAAGATGAGTTAACAGCAAATGGATTTAAGTTAAACGATAATTTAAATGTCCAATATCGAAGTGCCCAAGGTAGTAGTGCAACAGCCGCACAAATTGCCAGACAGTTCGTTGCAGCTAAACCAGACGTCATCGTTGCAATTGCAACACCAAGTGCTCAAGCAACAGTTGCCGCAACTAAACAAATACCCGTTGTTTTTGCAGGAATTACTGATCCAATTGCAGCAAAATTAATTAAAGATTGGAATCCCTCTCATAACAATGTCACTGGCGTTTCAGACTATCAAGAAATAGGTCCTCAAATTGAATTTATGAAAAAAGTTGTGCCTAATGTAAAATCTGTTGGTTATATTTATAGTCCTAGCGAAATTAATTCCACTGTAGTGTTAAAAAATCTTCAAAATGAACTTAGCCAACAAAATATTTCATTGGTGGCGGTGCCTGCCCAACGTACAGCGGATATTTCAACAGCAGCCAATACATTGAAAGGAAAAGTTGATCTGATCTACACCACAACAGATAACAACGTTGTTTCAGCTTATGAATCATTAGTTAAATTTGCCAATGAAAATAAAATCCCACTGTTAGCATCGTTTCCTGATGCCATTGAGCGAGGAGCTGTTGCTGCTTATGGAATGAGCTATTACGATGTAGGTTGTCAATCAGGTAAGCTGGTGGTAAGAGTTTTAAATGGAGAAGATCCTGGCAATATTAAACCCGAAATCGGACAAACATTACGCCTTGTAGTCAATACTGATGCAGCCAAAAAACAAGGAATCTCTTTACCTCCTGACGTTATCGAGTCTGCCTATAAAGTTATTGGTCAAAAATAAAATCATATATCTAAATAAAATCAATTCTTTGTCCATTTTAATGGGCAAAGAATGTTCAAAAACCCCGTTCCTCACCGCAAAATTTTTTAAAGTATTATTGATAAGCCTATTTTATTCATAATTCCCTGCAATAAAGTGTATTAAAATATTTACACATATACTTTTCATTAAATCTAGAAAATTATCTGTTTTTGCTTTATAGTAAACGTATATTTAGGTTGGTTGTAAAATAAATATTACAGGAGCACCACATGCGGAATTTAATCATCAAGCTTTTTATGTTACTTAGTTTGTCTGTAGTAACATTTTTTTCATTAGCAGATAATAAATCTGAGCAAAAATATGTCGCGATAACAGCAATTGTAGAACATCCTGCATTAGATAATGTTCGCAAAGGTGTTGAAGATGAATTAAAAGATAATGGCTATATTGTTGGTCAAAATTTAAAATTACAGTTTGCTAGTGCTCAAGGTAGTAGCGCTAATGCTGCCCAAATAGCAAAACAATTTGTTGCTAATAAGCCCAATGTTATCGTTGGTATTGCAACACCTAGCACCCAAGCTTTAGTGGCAACAACCAAAACGATTCCTATTGTATTCACTGCTGTCACTGATCCCGTTGCTGCTAAATTAACACCTAGTTGGGAAGCTTCTAAAACCAATGTAACTGGTGTATCAGATGCATTATCTTTAGAATCACAAATCGATATGATGTTAAAAATTAAACCTGATGCAAAAAATATTGGTTATGTTTATAGCCCAAGTGAAGTAAATTCCACAATTGTGCTTAAAGAATTACAAGTTGCACTTGGAAAACGCGGCATGAAAATTATTGCTGCACCAGCACAACGAACATCTGATATTTCAACCGCCGCAATAAGTTTAAAAGGAAAAGTTGATCTGATCTACACAACAACCGATAATAACGTCGTTTCAGCTTATGAAGCATTAGCGAAGGTTGCCAATGAAAACAAAATTCCTCTTCTTGCATCAGATCCTGATTCAGCTGAACGAGGTGCAATTGCTGCTTTGGGAATGAGTTATTATGACCTTGGTCGCCAAGCAGGTAAAATTGTTATTCGAATTCTTAATGGTGAAAAACCAGGTGATATTCCACCACAAGTTGGTAACATCACACAATTAACTATTAATAAAAAGGCTGCTGAACGCCAAGGTGTCACTCTATCTGAAGAGGTTTTAAAATCAGCAGCAAAAATTGTTGAAAAATAATTTATTAAACCGTTTTAATAACTAAACCGCCTACTTTGGCGGTTACTTTTTTTAGTGGATATTTTCATGTCATTTGAATTTTTATTAGGCTCAGTTGGAATAGGACTTATTTACGCATTAGTTAGCTTAGGCGTGTTTATATCGTTTCGACTACTTGACTTCCCCGATCTAACCGCTGATGCGAGTTTTCCACTTGGCGGGGCAGTATGTGGTTTGTGTATGTATGTCGGTATTGATCCATGGATTGCAACTTTTCTAGGTATGTTTGCAGGTTGTATTGCCGGTGCAATGACTGGACTGTTATATGTTAAACTTAACATATTACAATTACTATCAAGTATTATCGTGATGATAGGCCTTTATTCAATTAATCTAAGAATTTTAGGATTAGGACCATATCTCATGGATGAAACACCAAGAATGGCTGGTTCGCCTAATCTATCTTTACTCGATGCAAAAACTATTTTCTCTCCATTTATCAATGAAGATTATAGTAATCAATATTTAGTGCAACCACTAATGGTTTTAGCTTTTGTTGTTGTATTTTGGTTGCTACTTAACCTATTTTTAAATACCCAAATCGGATTGGCTTTAAGAGCGACTGGTACTAACCAACGAATGGCTAAATCCCAAGGAATTCCAACAGGTGGTATCACTATTTTAGGTATGGCAATTTCAAACGGATTAATCGCACTTGGTGGTTCATTATTTGTTCAAACTCAAGGCGGTGCTGACATTACTATTGGGGTGGGGACTATTGTTATCGGCCTTGCATCAATCATTATAGGTGAAAGTATTTTCCCAACAAAACGTATTTGGGCGGTTATGATTGCTGTTATTTTCGGCGCTATCTTATACCGTTTATTTATTGCCTTTGCACTTAGCAATGAATTTTTACAAGAGATTGGTGTCGGTACAGAGGATTTAAATCTTATCACGGCAATATTGGTTGTTTTAGCTTTAGTCTTACCAAAACAACTGAAAAAATACTCAAAAAGAAGAGGGAAGTAAGCATGATCAATGTTGGGCAATTGCAATTGACGTTTAATCAAGGAACACCAATTGAAAATCATGTATTACGAGGTTTAAATCTCAATATCAGTGAAGGTGAGTTTGTTACTATAATCGGTAGTAATGGCGCAGGAAAGAGTTCTTTACTTAATGTGATTAGTGGTGATTTGATTGCTGATTCGGGACATGTGATTATTAATAATAAAGATGTGACTCGTTGGCCTGCTTGGAAAAGAGCCGGTATGGTTGCACGAGTATTCCAAGATCCTATGGTAGGGACATGTGAAAATCTTACTATCGAAGAAAACTTAGCGATTGCTTATAACCGAGGTAATAGTTTCACTTTACTACCAGCATTAAATCGCAAGCTGAGGGCCTTATTTAAAGAAAAACTAGCAACACTCAATTTAGGCCTTGAGAATCGCTTATCAGATATGATGGGATTATTATCAGGAGGACAAAGACAAGCAGTAAGTCTATTAATGTCGACATTACAACCATCTAAGATTTTATTACTTGATGAACACACTGCTGCACTTGATCCCAAAACAGCACAATTCGTTTTGGATCTCACTAATGAAATTGTTTTAAAAAATAAGTTAACCACAATGATGGTTACCCATTCAATGAAACAAGCTTTAGAATACGGCACAAGAACAGTCATGCTTCATCAAGGGCAAGTGGTGCTTGATGTTTCAGGGGAAAAGCGAGATAAATTAACCGTCAATGATTTATTAGAGATGTTCGAAAAAACTCGCGGTGAAAAAGTAACAGATGATGCCCTACTTTTAGGCTAATAATAAAAATTTAAAGCAATATTTATTTAATGAATATTGCTTTTTTCAATCTATTGTTCATTTATTCAATCTCCATTAACACAAAATCTAACAAGCTTTTATCACTCACTATTAATGGTTATTGATTTTGTGAGCATTCTCATCTCAAAATCCATATTTTATCTACTAAATTAACTTTGGTTTCATTTAAGCGTTATTCATCCAATCATGAAGTCATTAAACCCTTTAATTATTAATTTAATAATTTTGTTAATTTGGATGTATTTAGTATTTTAGAAAAGATTACCTTTTCCCCAAATTATCTTGTTACTAAAGATAATATGAAAGAAATTATGATGTTTTTAAGTTATAGGCAAGTAGCATTTAACGCATTAATTATTTAAAGGAAGTGTTTTGTTCTATTCTTTGATTTTCGTCGATTATTAAGCTGCTTAAAATATCAGAGAGATATAGGAATTTATTTGCTCAATAGTATTAAAAATACTGATCCCTTGATGCAAAAAAGCCCAGCATTGCTGCTGGGCTTTCGCTCTAATTTAAAAGTCTGGCGGCACCCTACTCTCACATGGGTAATACCCACACTACCATCGGCACTACGGCGTTTCACTTCTGAGTTCGGCATGGGGTCAGGTGGGACCACCGCGCTATTACCGCCAGACATATTCTGTCTTCTCTTTTTCAACTGATGATGATTATCACATATCTTCACCAATCGCTCAATCCGGAACAAACTGTTTTATTAATCTTTCACCATCTTTCGATGATTTCTTACTCTCAACTTCGCGTAACCCAAAACAACTCCGAGTTGTAAGGTTAAGACTCTCGGTTCATTAGTATCAGTTAGCTCAATGTATCACTACACTTACACACCTGACCTATCTACGTCTTAGTCTCAAACGGACCTTACTGAATCTCTTCAGGGAAAACTCATCTCGAGGCTAGTTTCGTGCTTAGATGCTTTCAGCACTTATCTATTCCGCACGTAGCTACCG
>NZ_LZEI01000028.1:0-324 GCF_001693745.1 Gilliamella sp. wkB72
TCGATGTTTTTATTTAACTGATCGATTTGAACAGTTAGCGCTGTAACTTTTTCTTTAGCGATTTTTTCACCTTGCCAGCAGTTATATGAAAAATAACAAGCAAAAAACGTAACAAAAAGAAGAAAAATGGGTGATAACTTGTAAATTAATTTTAATTTATCCATGTGAGCAACAATCCAAAACATAAGCCAAATAGAAAAAAGAGAAAGAAGAGAAAGACGTTCCAGCCAAAGCTTAAATTTTTATATTTTAATAATTTTGGTTTATTTTCAAGTTTTTCCAGCTCCGGCAAAATTGTCCATTTAGTATAAAAATTATCACTAA
>NZ_LZEI01000029.1:0-924 GCF_001693745.1 Gilliamella sp. wkB72
GCGTGATAAAAGAAAAAGCCCGCGAAGAAGCCTTGATGCGTAAGTTAAATGTTAGTTTGAATACATCTACATTTCAGCCGATCGCTCAATTAGGACGAGAACAACAAAATAATAATGAGGATGATAATGAAACGTGAAAAATAAAAAACAACTCTGTCATCGTGTGCTGTCTTTTATAAGCAACACACCGTGGGCGATTATGCCCACAGCTCTAAGTAAAATCATCTCAATTGCAAATCGTAGTTACTCAGATCCTCAGCTTGTTGCAGCAATTAAATCAGAACAGAAATTATCAGTCATTGATTCTAATGATAATACTGATATTGCTGTTATTGACGTGATCGGTTCTATATTCACTCGTGCGAATATGTTTACTGAAATCTGTGATGCTGTAGCAATTAATGAGCTAGAAATTGAGTTAGATAAGGCTCTTTATGACGATTCAATAAAAGCTATTATTTTGCGGATTGACTCACCAGGCGGTGAGGTCACTGGAATACATGAATTTGCTAATTATTTAGATGAAGCCTGTTTAATCAAACCTATTGTTGCGTACGTGCACGGAATGGCGTGTTCAGCAGCCTATTGGATAGCGTCAGCAACCAGTCACATTTATGCAGATAAAACAGCCACCCTTGGCAGCATCGGTGTTGTCGCAGCTTGGACTGATGATAGCAAAGCTCGCACCGACGCCGGTTTAACTGATTACGAAGTTGTTTCATCACAATCACCAAATAAACGCCTGGATCCAACACAGGACGATGGTCGCGCTGAGTTACAAAAACACATAGATGGATTAGCAGACATATTTATCGATGACGTTGCAGAATTTCGAGATGTAACGCGAGACACAGTTCTTGCCGATTTTGGTCAGGGCGGAACGTTCTTAGCCGATGACGCTGTAGCGAGAGGTATGGCAGATGA
>NZ_LZEI01000030.1:0-28498 GCF_001693745.1 Gilliamella sp. wkB72
TACCTAAGAATAGGATAATTAATTATCATTTTATTAGTTTTTTTAAATACCTGAAAAAGATATTTTTCTAAAAGATATTGGTGTTTTTAGTAGAAAGCTAATGTAACTAATGTTTAAAAGTAGGATTATAAGTATTTGTTTCTTTTAATTCGGAAGTGCTGTGAGGTAGCAGTACCATCATCACTTAAAATAATAGTACTTATTAAAAGCTATTTAGGAAAAGGTTAAAATGTTTTTTTAAGTATTAGATAATAATAAAATGGATTAATTTCTATATCTAAATTAATTTTTAATTAGGTTATTATTTAGTTTTTTAGGATTGATATATTAATTTTTGATAGTTACTTTCGTTAACTTATTTGTTTGCTGTAAAAGTGATTGATTTTTGTAAAAGCAAATTTATACTTAGTAAGATTATATTTTTATTGTGAGGTTATTTTATTACTCTTTCACAGTTGCCTTTACCTTTTATATTACCTAATAACGAAACATTTGATAGTTTTTATGTAGGTAATAATCAATTATTGTTTGAATCTTTGCAAACCTTACTTGATAAGGAAGGCTTCAACGTCTTTTATATATGGTCAGCAAGTGCCGCTGGTCGTACTCATCTATTACATGCTTCATGTCAAAATAAGTTAGCAAGCTATATTCCTTTAAAACAACATGTTCTACTTGTACCTGAGATTTTACAAGGTTTAGATAATTATGATTTGGTTTGTTTAGATGATATTGATGCGATAGCAGGTCATCGTGATTGGGAAGAAGCAATATTTGATCTTTTTAATCGTTTAACCGAAAAAAACGTTAGTAAATTATTGATAACTGCCAGTGCTCCTCCAAAACAAGTTCCTTTTATACTACCTGATTTGGTATCAAGGTTAACGTGGGGGCAAGTTTATCAGTTAAAAGAGTTAAGTGATGAGGATAAACTAAAAGCTTTACAACTTAGGGCTAAGCTAAGTGGATTTGAGCTATCAACGGAAGTTGGATTATTTTTGTTAAAACGTGTTAATCGCGATATGCGAACTTTATTTTCTCTAATGGAAGAGTTTGAAGTAGCTACGTTAGCTCAACAACGCAAATTAACCATTCCTTTTATTAAACATATTTTGGATTTATGAAATGAAAAAGAAACCTGAAGCTATTGTTTTTTTCGATTTAGATGGAACCTTATTTAATAAAGATATAGATGTGTTACCTAGTTCTTATGATGCAATTAGAAAACTAAAACAAAATAATATTGTACCAATAATTGCAACTGGTAGAACACCACCTGAAGCGGTTGATTTGATGAGGGATACTGGTATAGATTCAATTATTGGTATGAATGGCCAAGTAGTTATTTATGAAAAAGAGGTCGTTTTCACAAACAATATTGATAAAAATCTCATTACTCGATTATATGAATATTCAAGAGAAAAGATGAATATTCCATTATCTTTCTATAGCTATAAGACTATGCGAGTGAGTGAAAACAGTCTTCCAGCTCAAAAATTCTATACTTCTTTAAAACAACAAGTACCTCCTGTTGATGATCAAATTTACTTAAAAGAACCGATTCAAATGTTATTACTGCTTTGTGAACAAGGCGAATCACCTTATAGAGAAGTTTTTCCTGAATTGACGTTTATCCGTAATACACATTATTGTGTTGATGTTTTTAATCATGGCGGTTCTAAAGGTAATGGCATTAAAGAATTATTAAAAACTAAAGGTTTTAATGACGTACCTACTTATGCCTTTGGTGATGGTATGAATGATTTTGAAATGTTCCTAACCGTTGACCATCCTGTAGCAATGAGCAATGCGGTTGATCAGCTAAAAGAAAAAGCTGAATATGTCACTGATACCAATAATAATGATGGCATAGCGAAGGCATTGAAAAAGTTTGGATTAATTTAAGATAAAAAAAATCATCTAATTGTTTAGATTAGATGATTTTAAGTTTAATTATATTACTTTTGTTTAGTGGTGTTGTTTAAAGCCTACATTATTGTTACCAAAACAGTTGTCATATTCAAAGCCAGTTAACTCTTTAACTAAACTTCTTATTTCTGGTGTTGCATCTTGTTTTTTGCCACCATTTTTTAATCTATCAAGTTCTTGAATAATAAGTGCATGAGTCGATTTATCTAATTTCATACGATATGTGAAGAAGATACCTAATAGTGCCATTCCACACACACCGAAGATTAATACTAAGTTAATTGCAGTAACGGCACTCTCTGGTTGAACAGCATCTACGCCAGACACAAAACCAGAATATTTCAATACAATACCTAAGACAAAGACGATAGTTGCACGCATTAATTTACCGGCCATGGTCATAGCACCAGCATAAATACCTTCGCGACGTCTTCCTGTTAGTACTTCATCGATATCTGCTAAAAATGTGTATACACTCCAAGGAATATAATAAACACCACCCGTTCCTAATCCAAACCAAATAGTAATACCAATTACAATCCATGTAACATGAGGCATATTAAAGTAGTAGACACCGATATAGCCGATTACCGAAGATATTACTATCAATATTGCAATAACAAATGGTCTTTTGAATCCACGTTTTACACACCAAGCCATGAAAAAGGCAGTTGAGATTAATTGGCAAATACTACTTAAACTGTTCATCTGTGAAACGAAGGTTTTGGGTTGGCCTAAGTTAAATACTACGAAATAAGTAAATGTTGCCGCAAATAACCATTCAGCACCAAAGCCAAATAGATACATACCTAAATGGTTTCTAAAAGTTTTTAAACGGAAAGTTGAAAAAACATCTGAAAATAATTTAACAATACTTTCCCAAAGGCCAGAAGTTGTTTCATCTTCAATTTCATCAACTGATTTTTCCCAGCTATTAAAATAAAGTAAAATTAGTGCTATCGCCATAATAGATGCATAAGTAATACCTGTTAATAAGAATGGTAGTGGAGAGTCTTTACCATCAAATAGATAGAAAAATACACCAGGAATAGCTGCAGCTAAGAAGTTTGCTACTTTACCAAACATCGCTTTGGAACCTGCTAGGTAAGTTCTTTGATCGAAGTTTTTAGTCATCTCTACCGGTAAAGTATTATATGGAATCATAATCATGGTATAGATGAATTCAAATAAAATATAAGTAGTTAAGTAGTACCAGAAATTCATCCCATCTACCCAAAGTAATGGGTAAATAATCATACATGGAATAGCAAATAGGATGAAGAATCGACGGCGACCAAATCGACGTCCAAGTTTTGTATGGTTAAAGTTATCAGTAATAAAACCCATTAGTGGATTTAAAATTACATCTAAATAGGTAGCTATAGAAAAAATTAACGTTGCTTGAAATGCCGAAAGTCCACAAAATGTTGTATAAAAGTATAGTAACCAAGCGGCACTAATTGCTAGAGCACCACTTCCTATCAAATTACCACTACCATACGAAAATCGAGTGAGTGTGGTTATTTTTTTCTGATTATCAGCCATAAATCTATTTCCTTTAATAATTATGAAATACTGTTTTAAAATTATTATTGAAATAATACTAAATTTATACAAATTAATTTTAATTTTTTTTTAGAAATGTGACGTTGGTAACAAATTATTTTGATTTTTAAGGTATATATATTAATATTATTTTAAATAAAAATTAAATATATCATGTAGTTATTGTTTTTTTTGAATTGTTTTCTGAAACTGTGATCTTATTAACAGAAAAAATTAATAAAATAATAAAAAATATAAAACAGTATTTCAAAAATAAATTTAAAAATTTAGGAAAACAATAATGAGTCAATTTAAATTAAAAAAAATACCGCTTTTAATGTTTCTGTCTACCTTTCCTATTTATTCTTTTGCTGGTCAAACAACTTTTCAATATGAACATAACTGGAAATCTATGGATAGGATTCATGGGGATACAATTAAGTTAATTCATAAAACTGACGATAGTTGGCAATATGAATTTAAATTTGGTGTTACTGAAGGTGGTGGAAACAAACGTGATGTTTTATATGATGATATGCAAGGTGGATCGGGTGGTGTTGTTATTCAAAAAACATTTACGCTTGATGATGGCTGGGGATCGATTATTCCATCATTAGAATTAGGTTTCAGCAAAGATTCAACTCTTTATCAACCAGGATTGAAATATAGTTATAAAATTAATAGTGATTGGTCAACAAGTTTGCGCTATCGTTATGAATGGAAAAAAATATCTCACGCTGAACGTTATAAAAGAGCAAAAATAGCTGGCAAACAAGTTAAATATGTTGCTAGTAGTAATACAGGAAGGAATCGTTTAGATTGGGCATTAATGTATTCTGGTATAAAAGCATTTAACTTTGCCTATACCTTTAACTATTATTTTGGTGATTATACTAACAATTCTTATAAAGCATTGAGGAACGGTTTTTCTAAAAATGAATATAAAGCTTATAACAATAAAAAAACTGATTATGAGCAAGAATTTAAAATTACCTATAATTATTCAAAATTACTCCGTCCTTATTTTTCTATTTCTGATGTATCGAAAAATAAAACCACTAATACTCGACAAGCTAAGTTTAAAGTTGGTTTCAATTACGCATTCGGTCAATCAAATAGCAAAGATTCTAATTTCGCTTATAAAACCTATTTCAAATATGCACATCATTATGGTTTAACTTCACATTACCATGGTGATAGTTTTGGTCTATATACTGATTTTGATAAAAAAGGCTATGTTGGTCTAAGTGTAAATACCTATAACCAATTAAAAAATAGATTATTCTTTGATGATATTGTTTCTAGTCATTATCAAATTTATGGAGGTTACAATTTTTATTTAGCTGATAATTGGATACTAACACCAAATATGGAAGTTAGATTCTATTCAGGTGGTGGTTATAAAGCTAAAAGTAAAGAAAACTTACCCCATTATCAGTTAGGTGATGTAAGTGATTCACAACGTCCAGGTGTTCGTTATTCTCCCGCTTTAAAATTGACTTGGTTACAAAGTGATGATCTATCTTTTTATGGCCAATATCGATTTGAATATCGCAAAGTTTCAAGAAGTAAACGCGAAGATAGTGTTCAAGGTTATGTCGATAATCGAGCGCGCAATCGTTTTGATATAGGTACTGATATTAATCTAACTCCTGATTGGAACATTGGCTATCGCTTCTCATACTTAAAAGGAAACTATGTATTACACAATGATAAAAAGCATGATTATCAACAAGAACTGGATATAAATTGGCAAGCAACCAAAGTTTGGCAAGTTAACTTTGCTGCAGAAGATGTGGCAAAAAGTGTTCATTCTGACGCAAGGGAAGCTAAGTTAGCACTAGGATTATCTTATTTGTTTTAATCGATAAAAGTGTTAAAAACAGTTAGTGGTGAAAAAATGATAAAGAAAATTTTTTTCGGATTTTTATTGGTTGTCTCTTCAATCAATCAAGTATTGGCAAGTACTGTAATACAAGGTTATGTTTATGTTAATAAACCAGTTGTTTCATCGGTGATAGTCCGTGATGTGAATAATAAAATTTTAAAAACTGCGACTAATAGCGATGGGTTTTATCAACAAGATGTTTCTGAACTGACTCCACCACTAATTGTTTTTAGTAATGAAAACTCACTTGCCCGAAAAGCGGATGAAGGGCAAATGTGTAACGGTAATTGTTTGGTTTCATACGTTCATACCTTACAAAAAGATGAAAAAAATACTGTTAATATTAATCCATTAACTGATTTTTTAACTAGTGAACTAGCTAAACAAATCAATCTTCTAGGCCCAGAACAATTTACTGATAATCAATTATCTTTTTCAATAGATGATGCTGCATTAAGCCATGCTTATAAAAATTATCATTTGCTGTTTGATAAAGCATTACGCCAAGTAGGTATTATTGCTAATTCTTTTGATCCACTTACCACCGAAAATCCAGATATTAACAAGCTACTTAATGTAATGTACTTTAATCGTGGATACGATTCTTCTACTGGTAAAGTAAGTGGTACTGTATTGTTTGATATGCGTTTAAGACCCATTAGCCAAGATTCACCTTTTGATTATGATCAGGCAGTTAAGCAAAAAGAAAGAAATATAAATGCTAAGCAACGTATTTTTATTTTAGGTGATTCGACTGCGTCCAACTATGATAAAAAAGTTTATCCAAGAATGGGATGGGGCCAAGTTTTTGATCAGTTTATTGATGATAAGGCTGATACGGTTGTCATCAATGGCGCACAGTCAGGCCGTTCAAGCCGTAGTTTCAAAACTGAAGGATGGTTCGATTTACTGATCCCTTTAATGAAAAAAGGCGATTATATGATCATCGCTTTTGGACATAATGATGAAAAATGTAACGGTAACAATCCGAAACGAGGTAAAGTGGATGTTGCTAATTTATGCACTTATCCTAATGATGATAATAACCAAAAACAGTATCCATCAACGCAAGAAAATATGTCATTCCAATCCTCTTTAGAAGGTTATCTCGCTGTGGCAAAAGCGTTGGATATGACGCCAATTTTAATGACACCAGTCACCCGTTATAAAGATAAGAATAATAACATTGCTTATCAAAATACTAATCCTGTTAGTCATACGCATTATACCGCCAATAAACCAGGTTTTGCTTATTGGGGAGATTATTCGAATACGATTAAACATACGGCAAAAGTCAATCAAGTTGCTTTAATTGATTTGGAGTCCTTTAGTATTGATTTTGCGAACCAACACAAAGATGACTGGCAGTCTTACTGGTTAGCTGTAGATCCTAATGATCCTAAATATCCTTATTATAAAAATCAAACTTCTGGCGTGATTAACAATCCTGATGCAACGCATTTTCAAGAAAAAGGCGCATTAGCTATCGCCAAAATTATTGCTAATGCCATAAACAACGATCCTTGGTTACAGCAAGGAATCACTTTCGATCAAACTCAGATTAACTAATAAAAAGGTATTTGTTAAATGAAAAAATTAATCATTGCGCTATTAGTTCCTTTGGCAATTAATTCATCTATTGCTGCATGTCATGCATTATCTCCGTCTCCTATCAAAATTAGAGAAGCTCGTGATGTTGCACCAAGAGACGGTTTTGGTGGTTATGATTTAGCGACAAATACGGGCACGATCGGTGGCGCTAAAGCAAATGAAAAAATGATCTTTATGGTGAATAACAAAAAAGATCTTTTAGATGCGATTGCGATCAATAAAAATCAGCCTCGTATTATTCAAGTCTCTGGGATTATAGATATTAGTGAAGGCAAACCTTACAAAGACTTTGATGATCAAAAATCTCGTTCGTTGATCAAAATTCCTAGTGATACCACATTAATTGGTGTTGGTAATAATGCTGGTTTTATCAATGGTTCACTTATGTTGTCTAAAGTAAATAATGTCATTATTCGAAATTTAAAAATTGAAGCACCAATTGATGTTGCGCCAAAATTTGAAGAGGGAGATGGATGGAATGCTGAATGGGATGGGATAAATATTATTACCTCAACTTATGTTTGGATTGATCATGTCACTCTAACTGATGGTAAATTTACCGATGATATGTACCAGGAAAAAGATGGCTGGAAATATGTACAACATGATGGTTTATTAGATATTAAGCGTGGTAGTGATTTCATTACTATCTCTTATTGTCTATTTGAAAACCATGATAAAACTATGTTAATTGGCCATAGTGATAAAAATGCTGATCAGGATGAGAATAAGTTAAATATCACGCTTCATCATAATGTTTTTTTAGACATCACTCAACGCGCACCAAGAGTAAGGTTCGGCAAAATCCACATGTATAACAACCTGTTTAAAGGATCGGTTAATAAATCTAAAACTGTATACCCATATCAATACTCTATTGGCTTAGGCTATAAAGGTAGTGTGCTTTCGGAAAATAATCAATTTATGATTGATGGTTTAAAAGATAACTGCAAAGTAGCTAAACAGTTTAAAGGCGATAACCTTCGGGATAATAATTCTCTATTTAATCAATCTAAGTTGAAATTATCATCATGTGGTTTTGTTGATAATTTGAATTGGTCTGTGCCTTATCAATATAGCGTGGATGATATTAAGCAATTTAGTAAAAACTATGGACGATTAGTCGGTAGTGGAAAGCTTTAGAATTATTGAAATAAACAAAAATGTTAGGACCCACAATGAAAAAAATATTAACTTCAATACTTTGTCTGTCTTCGCTTTATGTTAGCGCAGCTTCTGCACAAGAGTGGAAAGCGATAGCATTTGGCCAATCGACTGACTTAAATTTTGCCTCACTTATCAAGCCTGAAAAAGTGGGAACCAATAATGCATGGATTGCTGGTCAAAAAGATTATTTAGTTCCAAATCAACCTTATCAATTACCGTCAGATTTCTATTTAGAAAGTCGAGGTGGTAAAATTGCTAACTCGCATGATGGAATGGTGGTTTTTTATACTCAATTACCCGTTAATCAAACTTTTACTTTAGAAAGTGATGTTACCTTAGAGCAAATAGGACCTGAAGTGGATGGAAAAACGCCTGCCGCTCAAGAAGCGGTGGGTTTATTTGCTCGTGATACTATTGGCGTAGCTAGAAGTGATCCTCAGCCGGCTGGTTATGAGGAGTTTCCAAATGCTTCAAATGTAATTATGAATGCATTAATTACTCAAAATCAAAAAAATGATAATTTAGTAAAAGTAACCGGCTTAGTACGTGATGGTGTAAAAAAAGCATGGGGTAATGAAGGCATATCAATTGAGAAAGTTGGTTATGTTGAAAATGTTAATTATGTTGATGTTAAAAGTATGCATTTAACAATGACCAGAACGGCAGATCAATTTATCTTATCGATGAAAAATAATGCGACTGGTGAAGAGAAACAGTGGGCAACCAATGATTATTCAGGATTCTTAAATCAACAAGATAACAAAAATATTTATGTCGGCTTTTTTGCTTCTAGAAACGCAAAAGTTGAGTTCAAAAATTCTAAATTAACCCTCAGTGATATAACGGTTGATTATGATAAATTACCCGCTAAACCTGAGGTAATTGTTGATATTAAACCAACGTTAATTTTATCATCACCGAATGATGTATATAGTAAAAATTATACATTACAATTTTTCCCAAATACTTCAGGTACCGTATTTGTTAAAGAAATTAATAAAACGTTGAATGCGGAAGTTGGTAAGTTATTACAGTTTCCAGCTCAGCTAAAAGATGGAAGTAACACCTTTACTGTTGAATTTACAGCTAATGCAAAAAATAATACTCAAATTTTTACAATTAATCTAAATAAATCATCGATTGAAAATTTATCTAATATTATTGTTTCGCCAGAAGGTAAAAAGGATAATAAAGGTACCAAACAATCACCGGTTGATTTCGAAACGGCTGTTAATAGCGTTGAACCGGGCGGTATTATTCATTTGATGGATGGTTATTATGACGGCATAACTCTTCCGGCTCAATTAAGTGGATTACCCGGTAAATTAAAAACCATACAAGCCATTAATAAGCATAAAGCGATTTTTATTAACACTACGTTTAATTTAGATAGCAACTATTGGTCTATTAAGAAGGTTATCTTTGATGGAAATATTGATGATAAAGATAATAAACCAGCTTATTTAAGAATTTCGGGCAGTCATAATGTGATTGATCAAGTTATTACACGTAATAATAGTGATACAGGTTTGGCAATCTCAGCTAAAAAGAAAAATCAAAATCGAATTTATTGGCCATCTTATAACCTAATTCTTAACTCTGATTCTTATAATAATATGGATAAATCAGGTAAAAATGCTGATGGTTTTGCCGCTAAATTGGGTGTTGGTAAAGGGAATGTATTTAGAGGGTGTATTGCTCATAATAATACTGATGATGGTTTCGATCTTTATAACAAGATTGAAGATGGCCCAAATGATCCGGTATTAATTGATAGTTCTGTTACATATTCAAACGGTTTTCCTTTTTCAAAACCCAATATTGCTAAAGGGAGTATAGGTAATGGCTTTAAATTAGGAGCAGAAGGTCAACCGGTAAATCATAAAATTATCAATTCAATTTCCTTAAATAATAATATGGATGGCTTTACTGATAATTTTAATACTGGTTCTTATATCATGAATAATAATATTTCGATCAATAGTGCGAGGTATAATTATATTTTACGCGCTAATCCCTATGAATTTTTAAAACCAGTGGTCATTTTTGAACACAACTATTCTATTCGTGATAGCTGGCAATCAGCGATAAAAGATTCATTTGGACCACAGATTAAAAGTAAAGATTTTAAATCTGTAACCAGCAATCAATTATGGAAAGGAAATAGTGACTTTAAAATCACTCGAGATAAAAACGGTAATATAGTGTTACCAAAAGAGCTAAAAACGCTAATCGAAAAAAATAGAGCTAAATAATTAAAATAATAGAGTGCTAGATCTAGTAAGATTTAGCACTTTTAATCTTTTCAATCAACAATGTCATTCCTCCATTTTTAAATTAAATCGGTTTAATCATTTGTTAATAAAAAATACATTAGAATTTATTCAATTTAAGTTAGAAACAATTAAAAATAGAGAATTGAGCCATTTCACCAGTTAAGTTGAAATGGCACAAAATTGAAGGATGTAGTAAACTCTAAATTAAGCTAGTAAACTTTTGATGTAATTGGTTATTTCAGGATCTTGACTATTTTCAAATAAACATTTTTGGAAACGCTCACCTCTGATCGCATCTTTAAGTAATGATTGATCAATTGACTTCAATGCTTCAATTAAACTTTTTCCCGCTGCATTTTTCATATCATTTAAAATTACAGCATTAGCATTTTGAGATTCACGACGCTCAGGTGGATAACCCAATCCTTTTTCGCCATCAAATGCTTTTTCAAAAATATAACGAGCATTGAGTTCTGCACCCCAACCAAAGCCTTTAGCAAAAGCAAGTGATAACGCATTACCATTATTTACTTGTGCAAATAAATAAGCATCAGTAGGTTCAATACAATAACCACAGTTAACACCAGGGAATGCATTTAACGCCATTAATGCGCCTTGTCCTGTTCCACAACCTGTGATAACAAAATCAACGGCTTTACTGTTTAATAAAATAGCGCTAATAATACCTAAATGAACATAAGTTAATTTTTTATCATTGTCGCCATCCATGCCGACGTTAAAAACAGTATGTCCATATTTCTCAGTTGCGTTTTTTAATTCATTTAAAATAATTGGATTTTTAGCAGCTTGGCTAAATTCGTTCATTAGTGCTATTTTCATGATTTTCCTCTATTTTGATAGAAATAATAACTAATTGCATATTAGTACATTTCGTTTTCATTATAATCCTACCCAAAAATATATCAATTTTTTTAACTAAAATAAAACGATGTTTTAATAAATTTATTGCAATGTGATGAAAGTCACAAAAACGTCTTAATTTTTATATTACTATATTTAATAAATGAAAATCTTTTAAACATTTAATTATATTTATATTCAGGGAGTTCATATGGCTAAGGGGAATATCGTAAGGCTATCATATTCATCATTTACAGATGAAGATTCAAAAAATGAAATTATTCGGTTAACGCCAGAAGGTATTTTATGCCACCGTAATTATTTTTATCAAAAATGTTTTACCAATGATGGTCAAAAATTACTTTTTGCTGGTGAATTTGATACTCATCGTAACTATTATTTACTCGATATTGAAAAACAAACAGCAAAACAACTTACTGAAGGACCTGGCGATAATACTTTCGGTGGTTTTTTATCACCAGATGATAAATTTTTATACTATGTTAAAAATGAACGCAACTTACAACAAGTTAATCTTGAAACGTTAGAAGAAAAAAATGTTTATACTGTTCCTGATGAATGGGTTGGTTATGGCACATGGGTTGCTAATAGTGATTGTAATGAAATTGTTGGAATTGAAATTGATAAAAAAGATTGGACGCCACTTACCGATTGGACAATATTTAAAGCATTTTATGATAAGAATCCACACTGCCGTTTAATCAAGATTGATATTGAAACAGGTGTAGCTAAAACAGTTATTGATCAGAATGTATGGTTAGGTCACCCAATTTTTAGACCTTTTGATGATAAAACTATCGCATTTTGCCATGAAGGTCCTCATGATTTAGTTGATGCAAGAATTTGGTTGGTTGATCGTGATGGTAAAAATGAACGAAAAGCGCATGATAATTTACCTGGTGAAAGTTGCACTCATGAATTTTGGGTTCCAGATGGTTCTGGATTAGCTTATGTATCTTATATGAAAGGGCAACAAGAACGATATATTCGTCTTTATAATCCGGTAACTGATGAAGATAAAGAAATCATGGAGATGCCAGCTTGTTCGCACTTAATGAGTAATTTTGATGGCACACTTTATATTGGTGATGGAACAGGCAGTCCTGTAGATGTAATTGATACAAGTGGCTATAAAATTGAAAATGATCCATGGCTTTATATTTTAGCACCTAAAACAAAAACAGCTCATAAGTTGGTTAAGCATAATAGTACATGGCGAGTTTTAGATGGTGATCGTCAAGTTACTCACCCTCATCCATCATTTTCACCTGATAATAAATACGTTTTATATTCATGTGATGCACAAGATGAACCTGCACTTTATTTAACCAAAGTGCCAGCTAACATATTAGAAGAAATGTGATAGACCTTTTTGTCTATCATAACTATAACGGAGAATATAATTATGTCGATTTTAAATAAATTTTCACTCAACAATAAAATAGCGCTGGTAACGGGCGCTTCTTATGGCATCGGTTTTGAGATAGCAAAATCATTAGCCGGTGCCGGAGCGAAAATCGTATTTAATGATGTCGTGCCTGAAAATTTACAAAAAGGACTTGATGCTTATAAAGCAGCTGGTATTGATGCCCATGGCTATCTATTTGATATTACGGATGAAGCTGCTGTTGAAAAATCGATTGCTCAAATTGAAAAAGAACATGGTGTGATTGATATTTTAGTCAACAATGCTGGTATTATTCAACGCAAATCAATGCTTGAAACAAGTGCGGCTGATTATCGTAAAATTATTGATATCGACTTAACAGGTCAATTTATTATGGCAAAAGCAGTCCTTCCTTCAATGATCAAAAAAGGAAGTGGCAAAATTATCAACATCTGTTCAATGATGAGTGAACTTGGCCGTGAAACGGTTGTTGGTTATGCATCGGCTAAAGGTGGTTTAAAAATGTTAACCAAAAATATCTGTTCTGAATTTGGTCATGCCAATATTCAATGTAACGGTATTGGTCCAGGTTATATTGCCACTCCTCAAACTGCGCCATTACGTGAAAAACAAGCAGATGGTTCTCGTCACCCATTTGATCAGTTCATTATTGCTAAAACACCGGCAGGCCGATGGGGGACTCCTGATGATTTAGCTGGTGCAGCCGTATTTTTAGCATCGGAAGCATCAAATTTTGTTAACGGCCATATTCTTTATGTTGATGGTGGTATTTTAGCTTATATCGGTAAACAACCTTAATAAAATAAGGTTAAAAATTAGATAATTTAAGAGATAATAAAATAAAAGGATATTATTTATTATCTCTGTTTTTTTATAAATTTAGGAGTAATGTCATGTTTTGTTTTAATTCAGATATTGAATTAATTGATTTAGGAAATGGGGTTAAACGTAAAATTTTAGCTCATGATGGTAATATGATGGCGGTTGAAGTTCATTTTGAAACTGGCGCAATTGGTGCGATGCATCATCATCCACATGAACAACTAACCTATGTTTTGTCTGGTGAATTTGAATTTACTATCGGTGATGAGACTAAGATTGTTCGTGCTGGTGATACATTATATAAAAAACCCAATATTGAACATGGTTGTGTTTGCAAACAAGCTGGTGTTTTGCTTGATATGTTTACTCCTCAAAGATTAGATTTTTTATAAAATAGCTAGTTCATTATTAATTATGATATACTTTCGATAATTTTGATTTGTTCTAGTTGATCATTTAATAATAGAATAATGACTAATTTTTAGTAAGGAGATGTGCTAATAATGAATGATAGCTCACCAGAATCGGTTGCTTCGGTTTTAAAAGTTTTCGGAATTTTAGAAGCTTTATCCGAATCTAAAGACATTGCTATATCAGAATTATCGCAAAAAGTAATGATGCCCAAAAGCACAGCCTATCGTTTTTTACAAACCATGAAATCATTAGGTTATGTTAATCAAGAAGAAGATTCAGATAAATATTCTCTTAATTTAAAATTACTTGATTTAGGCAACCGTGTACTTTATCACCAAAACTTTTTAGCTATTGCTGATTTAGAAATGAGAAAGCTAAGGGATAAAACTAAAGAAACGATCCATTTAGCCGTTCGTGAAGGTGACCAAATTATTTATATTAATAAAGTGGCATCTGAACAGTATAGTCTTTGTTTAACCTCTAAAATTGGTAATCAAGCAACTGTACATGCCAGTGGATTAGGTAAGGTTTTGTTGGCTTGGTTAGATGATGAAAGCAAAAAAAGCTTAGTAAATGGCATTAATTTTGTTCAATACACACCTAAAACAATCACTAATAAAGAGGCATTTTTTGCTGAACTTGATGAAGTTAAACGTTTAGGTTATGGCAAAGATGATGAAGAATCAGAGCTTGGTTTACGTTGTTTTGCTGTGCCAATTTATAATCGTTTAGGTAATATTATTGCAGCCTTAAGTTTATCAACCTCTATCTTTAGATGTAATACAGCAGAAGATGAAGCTAAACTTGTCGGTGAAATTAGCCAAGCTGCCGCTAAAATATCTGAACTAATTGGTTATAATAAGCAATCAAAATTATCAGATTAAAGGTTATTATTAATAAATAACTCCTAAGCTTACCGCTTGGTTTGCTCCAGTTACTTCTGGAATATTAGATGGAATATTATTCATCCTACAATATGCAAGCCAAGCGAAAGCAATCGCTTCCATATCGTCACTGTTTACCCCTTTCACATCTGTGGTCAAAACTTCCCATTTTGGTAATAATGCTGACAATCGTTTCATAATCAGAGGATTTTTTGCTCCTCCGCCACAAACTAGCAATTGACAAGGTAAATGAGCATTTATTGATAATTTATTAATCTCATGAGCAACAGTGGTAGCAGTAAATTCAACGAGTGTTGCTTGAATATCTTGAGCGTTTAGATTGAAGTTACTGAGTTTTTGGTTAAGCCAAGTTAAGTTAAATAATTCTCTACCAGTACTTTTGGGGGCTGGTAGTTGAAAATAATTTTCATCACATAACGTATTTAATAAACTTTGATCAACTTTTCCTAATTTAGCCCATAAGCCGTCTTTATCGTAGTTTTTCCCTAGATTTTTATTTATCCAACTATCAAGTAAAACATTGCCTGGCCCAGTGTCATAACCAATTACAGGTTGGCCTGGTATTAGAACGGAAATATTGCTAATACCACCAATATTTAAAACAACACAGTTAATTGACGGATTTAAGAATATCGCTTTGTGAAAGGCCGGAACTAATGGTGCTCCTTGGCCACCATAAGCCATATCTTTACGACGAAAATCAGCAATTGTTGTAATGCCTGTTTTAGCAGCAATGATATTGGCATCACCAATTTGCATAGTAAAGGGATGTTGGCTATTAGGAGAATGATAAATAGTTTGCCCATGGCAACCGATGGCTTTAACTTGTTTTTTATCAATATGATTTTGCTTTATAAACTGATCAATGCTTTTTGCGTAAAGCATACCAAGTTGGTGATCAAGCTCACCGAGCGCTTGTAATGTAGTTTGCTTACTATTACAAAGCGTTAATAATTGGCTTTTAATTTCAGTTGGCATTGGGTAGCAATCACTAGCAATCGAAGTAATATTCCCATCAGTAATATCAACTAATGCAATATCAACACCATCCATACTGGTACCTGACATTACGCCAATGTATAAATTTTGCATAATATTATCCTTGTCGAATGATAGTGCCAGTTTGGACATCCCGGATGATTGATGGTTGTGAACGCTCACCGGTTTTACCATCTAAAATTGGAAAAAATTGACCAAATTGGTTTGCAACTTCTATTGCTGTTTTACAAGATTGATGACCAGAAAGGTTGGCACTTGTCGAAACTAATGGCTTACCAAATAAATCACAAAGTTTACATACTAATGGATGATCAGTAACGCGAACGGCGATAGAATGATATTTTCCGCTCAAAAAATTTGGTGTATTAATATTTTTCGGAAAAACCCAAGTATTAGGACCGGGCCAACTATCAATAGCCATCTGTTTTTGAACTTGAGTCAAAGCCGATTGATCAATATAAGGGATCAGTTGTTCATAGTGACTCGCAATTAAAATTAAACCTTTTTCAACTGAACGTTGTTTTAATTTTAACAATTTAAAAACTGCTGATTCACAATCGGGATCACAACCTAAACCAAAAACAGCTTCAGTTGGATAAGCAACCACTTCACCTTTTTTTAATAATGAATTGATTTCTAAAAGACTTAATAAGTTTGCCATTAAATTTTGTATGTTTACCAACTATTGTTAAAAATTATATTAAACTGAGGTAAGCCTATTTGCAAATTGAAGATGGTAGCAGTGATATTAAGATAAATACTGGTTTAAGATAATTAGTCAAATTACTCCCAATTCATTTGTGGGAAATAGTTAACAGTTAAATCAACAACCTGCTGCATACTGATTATTTTTACTCTTGGATCTATTAGTGAAGCTAAACTACGAGCATTAATATCATTATCAAGCACAAAACAATTTTGGGTATTTTGTAAAATAGCCTTCAATATGGGATTATTTTGACAAGCTATAATTACGCCATTTTGCCAGAAAAGTACTGCATCTTGCGCTGAAATTAGCGTTGGATCAATTGTTGATTGGTTATTTGTTGTGATGGTATGTAGCATTTGTTCCTTTTACCTTTAAATTACCCTTCAAAAACCCCGTTCCTCAACTTTTTTTGATATAAATTAGAGTTAATTTTACTTGGTACATCTTTATTAGTATATAATAAGGACTATTTATTGAGCAAAGAATTCGTCATGAAACCTATTATTTTAGCCAATGAACAAGAAACAATTCTGTTTGGTCAACAATTGGCTGAGCAGTGTTTAAAATATTTGTCTAATCATGATAGTGCAATTGTTATCTATCTGATAGGCGATCTTGGTGCTGGTAAAACAACGTTTAGCCGTGGCTTTTTGCAGCAGCTCGGACATGTCGGAAATGTTAAAAGTCCGACTTATACTCTTGTTGAACCTTATCAATTTGATATGTTTTCAGTATATCACTTTGACTTATATCGATTAGCTGATCCAGAAGAGTTAGAGTTTATGGGGATTCGTGAATATTTTTCATCGAAATCAATTTGTTTAATTGAGTGGCCTATGCAGGCTGAAGGTATTTTACCTCCTGCCGATATTGAAATTCATTTGGCTTATTTGGCGCTTGAACGTACAGTTTGTTTGCAAGCAAACAGTGAAAAAGGGCAAGCTATTATTAACCAATAAAATTAGCGAAAAAAATGAAAAAAATACTCACTTTTTTTATATTATTACTGCTTTGTGGCTCAGTTTATGCTTCACAAGTCGTTATTGCTGTTGATGCTGGTCATGGTGGTAAGGATTCTGGTGCCGTTGGTAAAAATAAGTTATACGAAAAAAATGTCACCATTTCGATAGCAAAAAAATTAACTAATTTATTGAATAAAGATCCTAACTTCAAAGGCGTATTAACACGTAGCACGGACAATTTTATTTCTGTACCTCAACGTTCTGATATTGCTCGTAAAAGTAAAGCAAACCTATTAATTTCTATTCATGCAGATGCTGCACCTAATCGTAGCGCGTCTGGTGCATCAGTTTGGGTATTATCTACTAAGCGAGCGGATACAGAATTGGGGCGCTGGCTTGAACAAGATGAAAAACAATCGCAATTATTAGGTGGTGCAGGTGACGCATTAAGTGATGATCATGACCAAAATTTAAGCCAAGCAGTATTAGATTTACAGTTTTCATATTCACAGCAGGTTGGCTATGAATTAGCAACTCAGGTTTTAAAAGAGATGAAAGGTGTTATTAAATTGCATAAGAATAGGCCTGAACATGCAAGTTTAGGTGTATTGCGTTCACCTGATATCCCTTCAATATTAATTGAAGTTGGATTTATTACTAACGAAACTGAAGAAAGTTTGTTAGCAAGTAATGCCCACCAAGATAAAATTGCTAAATTGATTTATCAAGGTATAAAAAATTATGTCAAACAGAACCCTAAATTTGGAAAACAGCATTAATGGCTATTCATATATTATCTCCTCAATTAGCTAACCAAATCGCTGCTGGTGAAGTGGTTGAACGACCAGTATCGGTGATCAAAGAGTTAGTTGAAAACAGCATTGACGCTGGTAGTACTCAAATTGATATTGATGTTGAACAAGGTGGCAGTAAATTAATTCGTATTCGTGATAATGGTAATGGTATTGCTAAAGATGAATTGGCATTAGCTTTAGCTCGCCATGCAACCAGCAAAATTAATACGTTGGATGATTTAGATACCATAATGAGTTTGGGGTTTCGTGGTGAAGCGTTGGCAAGTATCAGTTCTGTTGCTCGGTTAACCTTAACTTCACGCACAGCTGATCAGTCTGAAGCATGGCAAGTTTATGCTGAAGGCCGTGAAATGAAACCAACAATTAAACCGGCTGCACATCCTGTTGGAACGACGGTTGAAGTTCTTGATCTGTTTTACAATACGCCTGCTAGACGTCGCTTTCTTAAAACTGATAAAACAGAATTTATGCATATTGAGGAGTTTGTTCGTCGAATTGCACTTGCTAGACCTGATATTACTTTTAATTTGCAGCACAATGGGAAACTCGTCAAACAGTATCGAGAATCACTTCTTGAAAAACGTGTTGAATTAGTTTGTGGACGTACATTTGTTCAAAAAGCAATAAAATTAGATTGGCAACATAATGATTTATTCATCCAAGGATGGGTAAGTAGCAGTGAAGTGAGTGAGTTGCAATATTTTTATGTTAATGGGCGGGTAATAAAAGATAAATTAATTAATCATGCTTTGCGTCAAGCTTATAGTAGCCGGACTAATGAACAACAGAGTTATGTCATTTTTTTACAGATCGACCCTAAACAAATTGATGTGAATGTTCACCCAGCTAAGCATGAAGTGCGTTTTCATGAAGCAAGATTGGTGCATGACTTTGTTTATCAAGCTATTGTCATGGCGCTTGAGTCAAACCAACAACTTGCCAATGACGAAAATGTGCTAATGATGCCGAATCGGCAAGCAGCTGGTGAGAATATTTTTAATAATAAAACTGAGAATAAAACTTATTCACCAACTAGCGCATTACCTAAAAAAGCAATTAATCATGTTAAAGAAAATAGACTATATGGGCAATTGGTTGATACTAAGTTAAAAGGAGCAATAGAAAAAACGCTCTTAAAATCTTTTGAATTATCGGATGATGATAGTTCTATAACTGCACCACAACAAGCGGTTATTGAGGGATTGTTTCCTAAACGAAATGTACCTTTGCAATCACTACATCAGCAAATTGATAGATCTTCACTAGTACAATTTGGTAAAGTATTAACGGTTATTCAACCAGATATAGCCTTAATTGAAAAATCAGAAAATAATCAACAAAAGTTCATGTTAATGAAGTTGTCGGTTGCTCAACAGAAAGTAAATTCAGTTAAATTATTATCTAACGAGTCAGAAAGATTACTCATTCCATTGACAATTTTGATTAATAAGAAAGAACAAAAAGTATTAAATGATTATCAAGAACAATTGAAGTTTTTAGGCTTTGATTTTTATATTGATAAAGCAAAATTGCATTTGCATAATGTGCCAAAAATGTTAAGAACTACAAATTGGCAAAAATTATTACCAACTTTAATTTCGTTTCTTTTATCATCCGGTAAGGATGTGCTCGATCCAACGCAAATTATAGCTTGGTTGGTTGAAAATTGTGGAGATGATTCTGTTGAAAATTGGAATGTAACTAAAGCTATCGAGTTATTAGTACAATTAGAACAGATAGATATTAATTTATTACAACAAGATAGCTTTTTATATCCGATTGATCTTCAATCTTTTTCACAATCAATTTTATCATGAATAAACCAAAAATTATTTCGTTAATGGGGCCAACCGCATCGGGTAAAACTGCTTATGCCATGGCGCTTTACGACAAGTATCCTATAGATATTATTAGTGTTGATTCCGCACTTATTTATCGAGGTATGGATATTGGCAGTGCAAAACCAACTAAAGAAGAACAACTTAAATATCCACATAAACTTATTGATATTTGTGACCCTGCAGAAAGTTATTCTGCTGCTAACTTTAGGCATGATGCGATTGTAGAAATAGAAAAATCATTAAGTAATGGCCGAACGCCATTATTAGTTGGTGGAACAATGTTGTATTTTAAGGCGTTAATTGAAGGACTTTCTCCTCTTCCTGCGGCAAATAGTGATATTCGCGATCAAATTGAGGAAAAAGCAAATCGATTAGGTTGGCAAGCGATTCATGAGGAGTTAAAAAAAGTTGATCCTATATCAGCTCAGCGAATCCATCCCAATGATCCACAACGCCTTAATCGAGCATTAGAGGTTTATCTTATTACTGGTAAAAGTTTAACTGAATTAACTAAAGAAAGTGGTGATGCATTACCTTATGATATTATGCAATTAGCTATCATGCCGGAAGATAGAGCAGAATTACATCAACGAATTGAACAACGCTTTTTACAAATGCTAGATCAAGGCTTTGAAGATGAAGTAAAAAAACTTATGCAGCGCCCCGATCTTCATTTAAATCTACCTTCTATACGTTGCGTAGGGTATCGTCAAATGTGGGAATATTTAAATGGCGATACTAGTTATGATGAAATGGTTTTTAAAGGAATTTGTGCTACTCGCCAATTAGCAAAAAGGCAAATTACATGGCTTAGAGGTTGGAAACAATCGATAACATGGTTAAATAATGATAATATAGATTCAGTTCTTAATCAGATTTTTTAAGTTACAAATAGTAGTAATAGTTTTTGGTATTTTTTCTATTGGTTATTATAATACGCTAAATTTTTTCATTTCTTAAAAAAATTTCTACTTTTCTTAACGATTAAGGTTACTTGTTTGTATAAATTTCGTTAATTTATTAAATTTTTAGTTATTTGTGCATAAATTACTGTTGATTAGTTTAAGAGCTGAGTTTTTTATGTTATTTTGGTAAATACTACATAAGTATTTTATATTGCGATCAATTAAATTATTATGTTGATTGTAAACTTATTTTATCTTTATATTTTTATTTCATCTTAAAGGATAAACTCATGTCAAAAGGGCAGTCATTACAAGATCCTTATTTAAATTTGCTTCGTCGCGAGCATATTCCTGTATCTATTTATTTAGTTAACGGTATTAAATTACAAGGACAAATTGAATCATTTGATCAGTTTGTTATTTTATTAAAAAATACTGTTAGCCAAATGGTATATAAGCACGCTATCTCAACTGTGGTACCATCAAGACCAATTTCTGGATTGATATCACAACCTGAAGAGGACAGCGAAAGCTAATTAGTTGGGTGGAGAATGTGATTGTTTGAGCGATATAAAGGTGGTGAATCTGCCTTATTAGTCCATGTATTCTTCCCTCAAGAAAGCGATATCGAGGATTTAAAAGAGTTTGAAGTGCTTGTTTCTTCTGCTCAAATTGAAATTCTCGATATTGTGACAACCTCAAAAAAGTCCCCACAAGCTAAATATTTTATTGGTGAAGGAAAAGCATTAGAAATCGCCGATAAAGTAAAAGAACTAAATGCTTCAGTCATTTTAGTTAATCATACTTTAACACCGACCCAAGAACGCAATCTTGAGCAATTATGTGAATGTCGCGTAGTAGATAGAACTGGATTAATTCTCGATATTTTTGCTCAGCGCGCTAGAACACATGAAGGTAAATTACAAGTTGAATTAGCACAATTACAATATTTATCTACTCGATTAGTTCGTGGTTGGACTCATTTAGAACGCCAAAAAGGTGGAATTGGCCTTCGTGGACCAGGTGAAACTCAGTTAGAAACTGATAGAAGATTAATTCGCCATCGTATTCAATTAATTTTATCAAGACTTGCTAAAGTTGAAAAACAGCGCAATCAAAATCGTCAATCTAGAAGTAAAGCAGATTTATCAACGGTATCATTAGTTGGTTATACAAATGCTGGTAAATCGACTCTCTTTAATGCATTAACTAATGCTGAAGTTTATGCTGCCGATCAATTGTTTGCAACGCTAGATCCGACTTTAAGACGCATTAATGTTGAAGATGTTGGAGAGGTTGTTTTAGCTGATACAGTCGGATTTATACGTCATTTACCACATGATCTTATTGCTGCTTTTAAAGCAACTTTATTAGAAACACAGGAAGCATCACTACTATTACATGTTGTTGATGCAGCTGATCCTAATATATTAGATAATATTCATGCCGTTGATGAGGTATTACTGGAAATTGATGCACATGATATTCCTACTTTGTTAGTGATGAATAAAATTGATTTAATAGAAGGTAAGGAACCGAGTATTGATCGGGACGAAAATGGTGTACCAATTCGCGTTTGGATTTCAGCTCAAAATAGTTTAGGATTAGATCTTTTATTTACCGCATTAAAAGAGAGGCTCTCTGGGCAAATTCAAGTTTGCCAATTAAACTTACCTCCTTATTTAGCTAAACTTAGAAGTCGGCTATATAAATTAAATGCAGTGGAGAATGAAGTCATTGAAGATGATGGGAGTTTTCACCTAAATATAAGAATACCTTTAATTGAATGGAATCGCCTCTGTAAACAAGAGCCAGATCTGTTATACTTAATCAATACGCAAAATAACAACTAATTGTTAAATGGAGCATATAAAATATGGCGTGGAATCAGCCCGGCAATAACGGACAAGATAACGACCCATGGGGAAATAACAAAAAACCTTCCAATTCTTCGTCGGGAGGAATATTTGATCAAATTAAAGATCTCTTAAAAAAAGGTGGATCAAGTAATAATCGAGGTTCCTCAGATATTAACTTGAATTCTTCTAAAATTATTATGTCGATGATTTTAGTGCTTGCTTTGATTTGGGGGGTAAGTGGTTTTTATACCATCAACCAAAACCAACGAGGTGTAATAACTCGTTTTGGACAAGTTCAACCTGAAATTATCCAACCTGGTTTAAATTGGAATCCAGCATTTATTGATACAGTTTATAAAGTAGATACCCAAGGAACTTATAACTTTAATGTTCAGGGTGATATTATAACGACTAGTTATAACGGTGAAAATCTAGTCTTTGTTGAAATGAATGTTCAATATCGAATTAGTGATCCTATCAAATATTTATTTAATGTAACTAATGTTGAAGATAGCTTACGTCAAGCAGCAGATAGTGCGCTTAGAACATCTATCGGGAGCTCTAATATTGATGCAATTATTTCAGATGGACGCTCAGTTCTAGAGAACAGTACAAAAGAAGAACTCATCAATGTTATTTCTCATTATGATATGGGTATTACTATTGTCGATCTTAACTTCCAAGTAGCGCGTCCTCCTGTCGAAGTGCAAGATGCTTATGCTGATGCTATTCGAGCTCAAAATGATAGTGAGCGGGAAATAAAAAAAGCTGAAGCATATAAAGTGCAATTAATTCAGCAAGCGGAAGGTCGTTCTGCCACTATTTTAGAAGATGCAAATGCTTATAAAGTACAAGTTGAATTAGAAGCAGCTGGTGATGTTGCACGGTTTGAAAAATTATTACCACAATATAAAGCAGCGCCTGAAATTACTAAAGATCGTTTATATATTGAAACAATGGAAAAAGTATTAACTAAAACCCAAAAAGTGATTGTTAATGATAAGAGTGGTAACTTATTGGTATTGCCGTTAGAAAAATTAGTGAAAAATAAAATTGAACCTGAATCAGCAAACTTATCAAATTTAAGTAGTGATGGCAATAACAACCAGCCAGCAGCTTCAGAAACAGTTGATAGTACTTCTCAAAATAACAATGAAGCACAAAACGCTACAACTGATAACTCTACAACTAATAACACTGCAACTCAAAATAATAGTTCTATTAATCGAAGTAACCGAGCTATGGGTCGATAAGGAGAGAAAAATGCGAAAATTATTGATTCCTATAGTTTTAATTTTAATTGTTGGGCTTTATTCAAGTGTTTATGTGATTGAAGAAGGCACGCGTGGTGTGGTTTTACGTTTTAATAAGATTATTGGGTTATCTCAACCGGGTCTCCATTTTAAAATGCCTCTTGTTGATAGTATTAAAATAATCGACGCTAAAATACAAACCACTAATAGTTCAAATAATAATAACGAAAAGCGCTTTTTTAACGTTCATAAGAAAGAGTTAATAGTCGATTATTTTGTGCAATGGAAAATTGTAGATTTTAATCGTTATTATGAAACTATTGCTGGTGGTAATGATGTTAATGACTTAATCTTGGCTCGTTTAAATGGTCGTTTGCGTTCTGAAATAGGTAAATTAAGTAACCGAGATATCATTAATGATACTAATGCTGATACCAAATCAAGAAATTCATTAATGGCAAGTGTTAAAGATGCATTAAATGGTTCACCGCAAGATGTTGAAGAAAATTTACCAATCGATAAATTGGTCAATGATGCGAAAAAAGATCCTGAAAATAGTAAAGCCAGTTTGAGGTCCTTTGGGGTAGTTGTGATCGATGTTCGAATCAAACAAATCAATTTCCCTGCTGAAGTGTCAGGATCAATTTATGCTAACATGCGAGCTGAACGTGATATTATTGCGCGTGAAAAACGATATGAAGGTGTTAAAAAAGCTGAAGAAATAAGAGCGAAAGCTACATTTGAAAAAACTAAAATAATATCGGAAGCTGAGCGCCAAGCTCGATCTATTCGTGGTGAAGGTGATGCAAATGCAGCTAAACTTTATGCAGAAGCTTTTGGTAAAGATATTGAATTTTTTAGTTTTATTCGTAGTTTGAAAGCTTATGAACAAAGTTTTACAGGTAATGATGTTATGGTCATTAGTCCTGATAGTGAATTTTTCCAATATATGAAACTAAAGTCTAACAAATAATACAATGAGTAAATAAACTATGAGTAATAATGTTGTTGTGCTAGGTACACAATGGGGTGATGAAGGCAAAGGAAAAGTTGTTGATTTACTCACAGAAAAAGCAAAATATGTGGTACGTTATCAAGGCGGACATAATGCTGGCCATACCTTAGTTATTAATGGTGAAAAAACAGTATTACATTTAATTCCATCAGGTATTTTACGTAATGATGTCATTAGCATCATCGCAAATGGCGTTGTGCTTTGTCCTGATGCTCTTATGAAAGAGATGAAAGAGCTTGAGGAAAATGGTATCCCTGTTAAAGAGAGACTTCTAATTTCAGAATCATGTCCTTTAATATTGCCTTATCATATAGCATTAGACCAAGCTCGAGAAAAAGCACGTGGTAATAAAGCGATAGGCACCACAGGTCGAGGTATCGGTCCTGCATATGAAGATAAAGTCGCTCGTCGTGGATTGCGTGTAGGTGATTTACGTGATCGCCAAGCATTTGCTGAAAAATTGAAAGAAGTTATGGAATACCACAACTTTCAATTAGTAAATTACTATAAAGTTGAAGCGGTTGATTATCAAAAAGTCCTTGATGACACATTAGCGATTGCAGATATTTTAGTGGCTATGATTGCAGATATTCCGACGCTATTAGAAGATGCTCGGAAAAAAGGCGAAAGAATCATGTTTGAAGGGGCGCAAGGTACTTTACTTGATATTGATCATGGTACTTATCCTTTTGTTACCTCTTCAAATACTACTGCTGGCGGTGTAGCAACAGGATCAGGCTTTGGTCCTCGTTATGTTGGTTATGTTTTAGGTATTGTTAAAGCTTACTCTACTCGTGTCGGTGCAGGCCCTTTCCCAACTGAATTATTTGATGATGTGGGTGAATATCTTTGCAAACAAGGTAATGAATTTGGTGCAACAACTGGTCGTCGTCGTCGTACTGGTTGGCTTGATGCGGTTGCTGTACGAAAAGCCGTACAACTAAATTCAGTTTCTGGTTTCTGTTTAACTAAACTTGATGTTTTAGATGGTCTTAAAGAAGTCAAAATCTGTGTTGGTTATCAATTACCAAATGGTGATGTCATCAAAAATGCACCAGCTGCTGCTGAAGATTGGAGTTTAGTAAAACCTGTATATGAGTCTATGCCTGGTTGGAGCGAGTCAACGTTTGGTATTAAAAGTTATGATGCTTTACCACAAGCAGCCAAATCCTATATCAAACGAATTGAAGAATTAACCGAAACACCAATTGATATTATATCAACAGGTCCGGATCGTAGCGAAACCATGATTCTACGTGATCCTTATCAAGCGTAATTGTAAATAAAAAATCGGGTGCGTTTTCCCGATTTTTTATTTTTAGGATATTAAAAATAGTTAACTGAGTATGAGGACATTATGGCTAAATTAGGGACGCCGTTATCACCCACTTCAATCAAAGTTATGCTGTGTGGCGCAGGTGAATTGGCTAAAGAAGTCGTGATAGAACTACAAAGGTTTGGTTGTGAAGTTATTGCTGTTGATCGCTATGCTAATGCACCAGCAATGCAAGTTGCTCATCGTTATCATATTATTAATATGCTAGATGGTAATGAACTGAGAAAAATTATTGAACAGGAAAAACCGGATTTTATTGTTCCTGAAATTGAAGCCATTGCAACGCAAACTTTAGTTGAGTTAGAGCAAGAGGGATTTACGGTTATTCCTACTGCAAAAGCAGTCGCGTTAACCATGAATAGAGAAGGGATTCGTCGCCTTGCTGCTGAACAACTAAATCTACCAACTTCACCTTATCGGTTTGCTTCAACCGAAATAGAATTTAAAGATGCGGTAAAAGAGATTGGTTATCCCTGCTTAGTTAAACCAGTGATGAGCTCTTCCGGTAAAGGGCAAACATTATTACGCAGTGAAGCTGATCTTCAATTAGCCTGGAAATATGCACAAGAAGGTGGTCGAGCTGGTGGCGGTAAAGTTATTATAGAAGGTTTTATCGACTTTGATTACGAAATTACCTTATTAACAGTTAGGCATATCAATGGTGTTTCTTATTGTGAACCGATTGGGCATCGTCAGGAAAAAGGCGATTATCGGGAATCTTGGCAGCCTCAACAAATGTCTTGTAACGCTTTAGAGCAAGCAAAAGATATTGCAACCAAAATAACTCAAGCATTAGGCGGGCACGGTTTATTTGGTGTTGAACTGTTTGTTAAAGGCGATAAAGTTTGGTTTAGTGAAGTATCGCCTCGTCCTCATGATACCGGAATGGTAACTTTAATTTCCCAGAATCTATCTGAGTTTGCCTTACATGCCAGAGCTATATTAGGCTTGCCTATTCCACTTATTGAACAATATCATGCTAGTGCATCTGTGGTCATAATGGTTGAAGGTGAATCAAAACAGGTATCGTTCACAAATTTAGATAACGCATTAAGTCAACCAAATACTGATTTACGTTTATTTGGCAAACCACAAGTTGAAGGTTGCCGTAGAATGGGGGTTGCACTTGCTAGTGCTGTAACAGTGGAAGAAGCAATAAATAAAGCCGATGCTATCGTAAAACAGTTAAAAATAACCCTATAAGACGTTGCTTTGTGTAAAAAGCAATCACTTAATCCAAAAAAAGCAAATTTTGCAAAATAGGGGTTGACGTAAACATGTGAAGTGAGTAACATACGCAACCCTTGAGACAGCAAACTAAAACAACAAAATGTTTAGTTGAATTTAAAGCTGTCAGCTCTTTAAAAAGAAGAAACAGACAATCTGTGTGGGCACTTGCGAGACAAAAAATTAAAAGTCTACGGACTCAAAAAATTAAGTCTTGATAAGTGACACTGAAGATTCATTTGAATTATGTCAGAGACAGTTATTGAGCATCAAACTTTAAATTGAAGAGTTTGATCATGGCTCAGATTGAACGCTGGCGGCAGGCTTAACACATGCAAGTCGAACGGTAACATGAGTGCTTGCACTTGATGACGAGTGGCGGACGGGTGAGTAAAGTATGGGGATCTGCCGAATGGAGGGGGACAACAGTTGGAAACGACTGCTAATACCGCATAATGTTGAGAAACCAAAGCATGGGACCTTCGGGCCATGCGCCATTTGATGAACCCATATGGGATTAGCTAGTTGGTGAGGTAAAGGCTTACCAAGGCGACGATCTCTAGCTGGTCTGAGAGGATGACCAGCCACACTGGAACTGAGACACGGTCCAGACTCCTACGGGAGGCAGCAGTGGGGAATATTGCACAATGGGGGAAACCCTGATGCAGCCATGCCGCGTGTATGAAGAAGGCCTTCGGGTTGTAAAGTACTTTCGGTAATGAGGAAGGTG